>WJKT01000007.1 GCA_014728955.1 Candidatus Peregrinibacteria bacterium | reverse complement strand
GGTAAGTGGTTCCGGACACCATACCGTCAGCTTCACCCAGTTGCACCATCATGGTGCCGAAATAATTAAAATCTTCAACAACTTTGAGAGCCTTTTCTTCCGTCATCCCTTTTTCTTTGCGAAGTTCATACAGCGCTTCAGCATATACTTGCTTTTTCTTTGATTGCGGATCGACAATGGCCAGCTTATCAAATGGTACGTTGATCGATTCATCACGTGCAATGGTTTTTAATTTGTCTGGATTTCCTATAAGAATCAGTTTGGCCGTCTTTTCTTTGGCTATTTTTGATGCCGCTTTTAAAACGCGCGGTTCAAAGCCTTCAGGCATGACAATTCGTTGGGGATTTTTTTTGGCGAGTGATTTTACTCGTTTTATAAATTTTCTCATTTTTGATTTTTATCGAGTTCTTTCAATCATTATATCACAAAAAAACGTTTAATAACAGGCCAAAAGCGCACATTAGCTATGAGCGTGAGCGGCGAAATCTATTGATGATGTGTCGAAATGCTTTTCGTCCGTATTCGAGTGTTAGCAATCGAGCAGTCATTCCGCCCAACATAAACAAATTCATCGGTTTTGTTTGTATTTCAATGTGACCTTTTTTAACCGCCTGTACAATATCGTGTGTTGTTTTTTGTGGTGCGCGTACCAGTGAAAATGTGTGATTAAGGTATCGAAGGACATGGTTGTCCGCGGTTCCGATCATCGGGATGTTGAGCTTTTCGGCTTTTTTCTGTGCTTTTTTATTGAACTTTCCGTAGGTTGAATAAAAACTGCTCCACTCAATAGCATCAAACAAGTGCGCATATTGCTCAACATAATTTCCGAGACTAACGAGTTTAATGGGAAGAGGATGATACGGGTGAGGGGCAATAATCAGCGATTGCGGATGATTTTTTTTGTAGTTTTCAAGATCAGTGAAGGTATGAACGAATTCCGCTTCTTTTGCGGCATTAACAATCAGTACATGTTTTTTTTCTACAGTTTTTTCAATACCGGGAAGGAGCAATATGCCTTTTCTCTTGGCATAATGTTCAAGTTCTTTAGTATGTACAACGGTGTTATGACATGTTAATGCAAGCACATCATACCCATGTAACGCCGCACGGTCGATTACATCCTTGTCGCTATGGAATAAGCAGTCCTCAGGGTCGCTCCCCGAATGACAATGGAGCTGTACTTTATAATTATTCATTGTTGATTACATCCGAAACGCTTTGTGAAGCTTCATTTACTTGATTAACCGCATTCCCTACATTTGCCGCCGTATCTTTTACCGTATTTACACCATCTTCTACTTGCTGAACAGTTCCTTCGACGTTGTTTTTTACTTCGGTAACGCCCTCTTTAAGGTTGTTTACTGATGCGGCCGCGTCATTTGCAAGATTTTCAGCTTCATCGCACCCTGTAAAAAAAGCTACGCAGAGCGTTATAAGAGAGATTGTTAGAATGTTTTTCATTACTATTTTTTTGAAGGATTAAAAAGGTTTTTAAAGTCTCCATTAAATGTGTTGAGGAATTGCTTCATGTCGTTAACATCTTCTTTTGTTACCAATGAGCGATGTTCACGTTCATGCTTAATACCGATATTAACAAGCATGGTGTTGTGACATTTTCGACAACTGAGCTGAAAAATCGCTTCAAGCGGTAATGTTGCCAAAACAGACACATCTTTATCGATAAATCGGTTATTGCATTCCGAACATTTGGTGACCTTTTTAAGATAACGTATGAGTTCTTTTAAATCTTCGTAATTCATAATAATAGTGATCAGGTGGTTGTATTCTACCGCGGCATTTATTCCTTTTCAAGTTTTGAAAGTGCGTGATCTATTCGTTTTAAGCACTCGTCTTTTCCCAATACGCAGGCAACCTCAAATACACCGGGAGAATATTGCAATCCGGTTAACGCGGCGCGCAGTGGCCATAGCACTTGTCCGTTTTTAACGCCCATTTTTTGTACCAACGAAATAAGGACTTCTTGTACCGTTGTTTCCGAGTCAAGGCTGCTCATTGTTTCAAATTGTTTTTTGACTTTTTGCAGAGCATTCTGAGCCATTGATCGATCAACCTTCATGCGCTCGTGTGTTAATAAATCAGTATCGTAAGAATCGAGCGTAAAATAAAATGCAATATAGTTATTCACCTTTTTTGGATCTTGTAATAATTTTTCTTCGACTGTAATGAGGGCTTTGTTCAGTTTTTCTTCATCGCCCTTATAGGTCGTATCCAACGAATCTTCACACATGTTGATGAGTAGTGCGGCTCGTTTTTTGATAAAATCTTTTTTATTCTTTTCTTGTTCAAACCGATAAGTATATTCGCCTTTTTTGGGATGACCGATATCGACTTTCGGATCAATTGTTTGCGCTATTTCTCTTAACTGTTCGTGGTATTTTTTTCTATTCCATTGCCAGTTAAACCAATCGAGTTTTTCGATGTCAAAAATAGCACCCGCTTTATGTACTTTTTTCAAACTAAAGTGTTCGGCGAGTTCATCGAGGGTGAACAGTTCATTTTCTTGTTCTCCTCCCGGATGCCACCCTAAAAAGGCTATAAAATTTAAAATCGCCTCACGAAGGTATCCTTTGTCTATATAATCTTCAACCGATACATCACCTTGGCGTTTGCTCAGCTTTGAACGATCTTTATTAAGTAATAAAGGAATATGTGCAAATTCCGGAGGATCCCAGCCGAAGGCTTTATAGAGCAGGATATGCTTTGGTGTGCTTGGCAACCATTCTTCGCCCCGGATAACATGAGATATTTTCATAAGATGATCATCGACGACATTTGCCAAATGATAGGTGGGAAAGCCGTCTGATTTTAATAATATTTGATCATCAAGCGTTTTTGCTGCAAAACGAACTGTTCCTCGAATATGATCTTTGAATTTTACAGCCTGTGTCGATGGTATTTTTTGTCGAATAACAAACGGAACATTATTATCCAGTTTCTCTTGTATTTCCTGCTCGCTTAAATATAAACAATGCCGGTCATACATCGGTGCTTTTTTCTGCTTTTCTTGCTGTGCACGCATTTTTTCAAGTCTTTCCGCAGTACAGAAACATCGATACGCGGCTTTCTTCTCAAGCAGCATATGAGCATATTTTTGGTAGGTTTTTGTACGTTTTGATTGCACATACGGTGCATAATCCCCGTCTTTGTCCGGGCCTTCCTGATAGGTTAATCCCGCCCATTTCATCATTTCTATCAAATGTTCATGGGCACCTTCAACAAAACGTTTTTGATCGGTATCTTCTATGCGAAGAATAAAAGTTCCGTTGTGTTTTTTTGCATAAAGATAGTTGTATAAGGCCGTACGAAGGCCTCCAATATGCAGATATCCTGTAGGAGAGGGAGCAAATCGTGTTCTAATCATAGGTAGACTATTAAATCGCTCAGTATGATACCGTCTCTGTTGTTTGTGAGCAAGTAAAGCAATCTGAGAACACACTTGCCACTTGCAATTTTTGTCATTTTATGTCTAAATTTAACCTGCGACTACTAATTTTCCTTTATGGCCAAAAAAAGGACACGAAGAGTTAAACGATCGACACGCAAACGATCAGCTGCTCGTAAAAAAACATCTCGAAGAAAAAAATCCTCAACGATGAAGTTTGAAGTAAAGCAATCCGTATTACGCGAAATATGGGCAGTTGTTTATTTTGGGCTCGCTGCCGTGACATTTTTGAGTATACGTGGAGCATTCGGTATTATTGGAGATTTATTGATGGATGTACTCAATCCTATGCTCGGGTGGGGTATCTTTATTTTACCGCCCACCTTTTTGCTTGTTTCGTTTATGCTCTTTTTTGCACGAAAAATTAATTTCGGATTGGCAAAAATTGTTGGTATTACGCTGATGATCACCTCTGTTTTAAGTATTATTCATTTAGCGGTTCCTCTTGAACAATTGCATGAAGTTGCACGCCAAGGAGAATATGGAGGATATGTCGGCTTTGTTACCAATTTCTTCATGAGGACGTGGCTTAATATAGGAAACGTTGGTGCTTCAGTCGTCTTTATTACTATGGGCATTGTTTCCATTTTACTAACATTTGAAGTTTCACTTGCTGAAATTGCACGGTTTTTTAAACCGGAACTTAAAAAAGTATCGTCATCCTCATCACGGAAGAGAAAAAAAGAAAAAGAAGATGATACGGAAGATGAGATTAGTGCTGAAAATATGGAGGTTGCCAGTGATGATGTATTAAAAGCGATTTATGGAACGAAAGATACTAATATTCGGATTAAACGAGCTAGGCCTCTTAATGAAAAGGCTTCTCAAACTGATGATGCGGATCAATCATCACAGGCAGAAAAAGATACCGATAATCAAACAACCCAAAAATCAACAAATAATAAGGCAATTGAAGATGAAATGAGTGAAAACGCAAAAGAGAAAAAACAAGATGATGATCCGGATTACGCTGATTGGGAATTTCCGTCACTGGATCTTCTTGATGGTGATATTTCCGAGATTGAATCTGACGATGATATTTTAAAGGAAAATGCGGAAAAAATACGAAGTAAGTTGGAGCAATTTGGGATAAACGTGACCATGCATGATATTCATGTGGGACCGACCGTTATTCAATATACACTCAAACCTGACGAAGGAGTGAAATTATCAAAAATTACGTCGTTAAAAAATGATTTAGCTCTTGCGTTGGCGGCGCCGGGCGTTCGTATTGAAGCTCCTATTCCGGGGAAATCGCTGGTTGGTATTGAGGTGCCGAATCAGCATCGAGCCATTGTTCATTTACGAGAAATTTTGGAGAGCGGAGAATTTAAAAAAGGTGATTCTCAATTGAAATTTCCACTTGGTAGAGATGTGTCGGGAAGACCGATTATCGCTGACCTTAAAAACATGCCGCATCTTCTGATTGCGGGAGCAACCGGTAGTGGTAAGTCTGTTGGAATGAATACCTTTTTGATTTCATTGTTATATCAAAATTCACCGCTTGACTTAAAACTCATACTTGTTGATCCGAAAAAAGTTGAATTGCGTGATTACAACAGTATTCCTCATTTGCTTACCCCGGTTATTAACGATCCTGAGAAAGCTTCTATTGCACTGCGATGGTGTGTTGCGGAAATGAACCGACGCTATCAGACATGTGCCGATAAAGGAAAGCGAAATATTACCGATTATAATGCGGATACCTCTATTGAAGAGAAAATGAGCACAATCGTAGTGGTAATTGATGAGCTTTCCGATTTAATGATGTCTGCGGGGAAGGAAGTTGAAGCGTCTATTTGTAGAATCGCACAAATGGCGCGTGCAGTTGGAATGCATTTGGTTATTGCTACGCAGCGGCCGTCGGTTGATGTTATTACCGGCTTAATTAAAGCAAACATTCCGTCTCGTATTGCATTTGCGGTTAGTTCTTCAATTGATTCTCGTACGGTACTTGATGCCACCGGGGCTGAAGATCTTCTTGGAAAAGGGGACATGCTGTATTTACCGAGCGGAAAAACAAAACCTATTCGCGTACAAGGGATTTACACTTCAAGTAAAGAAATTGAAAACGTAACAAACAGAGTAAAACTAACAGCAGCTCCCGACTTTAACGATGAGGTTGTTTCAACTCGTGTAGCCGGTAAACAATTAAATGGTATTCCCGCTTCTTCCGCCGACAGTGCTGTTGATAGTCTGTATGAAGATGCTCTTAAGGTTATAAAAGATAATAGAAAAGCATCTGCATCATTATTGCAACGACGTTTAAAAGTTGGATATGCGCGTGCCGCACGTATTCTCGATTCACTTGAAGAACATGGTGTTGTTGGTCCTTCAAATGGCTCGAAACCACGTAAAATTTTGATTGATTAGTACTTATGCCCCAGCATATTTTAGTTACCGGTGGTGCCGGTTATATTGGTTCACACGTTGTACGTACCTTACTCCATGAAGGATATACGGTTAGTGTTTTAGATAATTTGATAAACGGTCATCGCAAAAGTGTGGCTTCAGCAGCGGGGTTTTATCAGATTGATTTGGGAGATGTAAAAGCCTTACGGTCTTTTTTTGATACACATTCATTTGATGCGGTTATGCATTTTGCTGCATTTATCGAGGCGGGTATTTCTATGCGAAAGCCGGCGGAATTTTTTGAAAACAATTGTGTTAACGGATTTCATTTGTTGAATGAGATGTTGCGACATGGTATTAAAACGTTTGTTTTTTCTTCTACCGCAGCTGTGTACGGAGATCCCGTTGATGATCGTATTACCGAAGATCATAGGCTAAAGCCGGTTAATCATTATGGACGAACCAAATTAATGTTTGAGCAATTACTGAATATGTATGAGCAAAGTTACGGACTGTCGTCGGTGGCGCTTCGATACTTTAATGCCTCAGGGGCGGATGATTCCGGAGGAATTGGAGAAGATCATGCTCCGGAAACGCATCTTATTCCTCTTGTATTGCAAACTGCGGTAGGATTGCGTGAATACATAAATATTTTCGGAACTAACTACGATACGCCGGACGGGACATGTATACGTGATTATATTCATGTAAACGATTTGGCGAGCGCTCACGTTCTTGCACTGAAAAAAGTGTTATCCGATCAGACCAGTGATGTCTTTAATCTTGGAAACGGCAAAGGGTTTTCGGTAAAGGAAGTTATTGAAGCGGCACGAACGGTTACCGGCAAAAAGATCCCGGTTAAGATAGCCGCAAGAAGGGAAGGGGATCCAGCGGTATTGGTAGCGGACAGCACAAAAGCAAAGCGTGTTTTGGGATGGAAGCCGAATTATCGTTCAATACAATCTATTGTTGAAAGCGCATGGAAGTGGCATGAATCCAATCCACACGGATTTCAGGATTAAGTGTGTTTCGGTTTTATTTTTATGCGTTATCTCCCGTGACATTTTTTATACTTTTTTCCGCTGCCACATGGGCAAGCGTCGTTTCTTCCAACATTTTTAAAACGTGGATCAATCGCCGGGACAGCAGCAGTATTCTTTTTTTGCTGATTAGACATCATAGAACGCATCAAATTAGACCCTCCCTGTTCATGACCGGAAAGCACTTCTTTAATTTGCCCTTCATTTGTTTTAATTACCGCAGGTTGATCTGCTTTGATTACTCGAACCGGCGCTTGTTTCTCGATATCAACCTTAAAGAGGGTGTTGATAAAATTGGTATCAATAGTATCTATAAGTCGATCAAACGCTACAAAGGCATCTTGCTTGTATTCCATGAGAGGATCTCTTTGTCCGTATCCTTTCAATGAAACGTTTTCGCGGATGCTGTTTAAGTTGGTAATGTGTTCCATCCATAGCGTGTCGATAACGTGCAGATAAATGCTTTTTTCTATGTTGCGAAGCAATGAAGGATCGGGCACCGATTTTTCTCGTTCTTCGTATTCATCAAAAAAGTATCGTTTAATACGTTCGATGATTTTTTCTTGATCGGTAAGATTTTGGATATCATCAATGTCAAAATCTTTTGAGGAGTTTCGATGAATGGCACAAACCGTTTCCGCTATTTCTTCATAATTCCATTGTTCGGGAGCTCCTTGCGTATGCATCAGAACCATTTTTTCAACTTCTTGCTCAAAGAGAACGATAACATCGTTTTTAATCGTTTTGCTTTCAAGTATTTTTCGTCTTTTTGTATAAATAATACTTCGGTGATGATTGATAACGTCATCGTATTCCACCAAGTGTTTTCGAATATCAAAATTACGTCCTTCCACTTTCTTTTGCGCGCTTTCAATCGATCGCGAAATCATTTTATTTTCGATTGGCATATCATCAGGGATCTTCAGCATATTCATCATATTTTGTACTTTTTCGCCTCCGAAAAGCCGCATAAGTTCATCTTCGGTTGAAACGAAAAATTGACTCATACCTTTATCTCCTTGACGACCACTACGTCCACGAAGCTGATTATCGATTCGTCTGCTTTCATGACGTTCGGTACCCAGTACGCATAAACCACCGAGTTCGGGTACGCCTTTTTCCAACTTAATATCCGTACCGCGTCCCGCCATGTTGGTGGCAATTGTTACCGCTTTCTTTTGTCCCGCATTTGCGATGATTTCAGCTTCTTTTTCATGGAATTTTGCGTTTAAAACGTTATGCGGAATACCGTGCATTTTAAGAAGTTTGCTCATCATTTCCGACTTTTCGATTGAAATGGTACCAATGAGGACCGGCTGTTCTTTGTCGTACAACTCTTTTGTTTTCTTTGCTACGGCAACGTATTTTGCCTTTTGAGTTTTATAAATGGCATCGGGTTTGTCTTCTCGCGCAATAGGTTTGTTGGTTGGGATAACCAGTGTTTCGAGTCCGTAAATTTTTAAAAATTCTTCCGCTTCGGTTGCTGCCGTACCGGTCATGCCGGCAAGTTTATCGAATAATCGAAAATAATTTTGAAAGGTAATGGTTGCAAGTGTTTTACTTTCACGTTTTATTTCGACATCTTCTTTTGCTTCGATAGCCTGGTGCAAACCTTCGGAATAGCGACGACCGGGCATAAGGCGTCCGGTGAATTCATCCACAATAACCACTTGTCCGTCTCGAACAACATAATCGGTATCTTTTTTGAAAATAGCTAATGCTTTCAGTGCTTGTTCGATATGATGAACTTCCAAAAAGCCGGCTTCGGTATAGATATTTTCAACACCAAGTAGATTTTCCATTTTTTTAATACCGTCTTCCGTGAGTGTTGCTGTTCGCGCTTTTTCATCTATATTGTAATCTTCATTTTCTTTAAGTTGCTTAACAAGTTGTGTGTAGCGTTGATATTTACTTGTTGATTCTTGTGCGGGTGCGGAAATAATCAGGGGTGTTCGGGCTTCATCAATTAAAATAGAGTCAACTTCATCCACAATGGCGTAATGCAAATTACGTTGCACCAGCTGATTGGTGTTGGTTGCCATGTTATCTCTCAGGTAATCGAAGCCAAATTCATTGTTTGTTCCGTACGTAATGTCGCACTCGTATGCAGCTCGTTTTTCTTCGGGTGATTGCCCGTGTGCAATTACGCCTATTGTTAATCCTAAAAATTTATAAAGGCCGCTCATCCATTCCGCATCACGGTGAGCAAGATAATCATTAACTGTTACCACAAAGACACCTTTTTCGGTAAGGGCGTTTAAATAAACGGGCATGGTACATACCAGTGTTTTACCTTCACCGGTTTTCATTTCTCCGATTTTTCCTTGATGAAGAACAATACCACCAAGTATTTGTACATCGTAAGGAACCATATCCCATTCTTTGTCGGTTCCCCGAACGTCCCACTTTCTTCCCAAAAGACGTCTGCACGCCGCTTTAACCAAAGCAAACGCTTCAATCATAATATCGTCTACTGTTTCTCCTGAAGCAAGTCTGCGTTTTAGTTCATTGGTTTTTGCCGGGAAATCTTCGTCTTTGGTAAATTGGTCGGTATATTGATTTTCCAGTTGGTTTACTTGTTCAACAAGAGGTTCAAGCTTTTTAATAGCTTTCTTGTTCTGATCACCAATAACTTTACTGATAATTTTTTGTAACATAGGGGGAGCGGTTTTTATAGATCGTCACTGATTCATTTTAGTGAATCATCGGTTGTTTCTCAAGCTAAACATCTTGAGCATCTTTCACCGTTTTGCCGGTGACTACAACGGCAAATGTTTTAATAATAATTTTAATATCGAGCCATAATGACCAATTCTCAATATAATACGTATCAAGCTGTACTTCTTTTTCAAAATCAAGATTACTTCTTCCGGAAATTTGAGCTAATCCTGTTATGCCCGGTTTTAATGCCAATACAAATTTTTGCTGTCTGTCATATTGCGCTACTTCTTCAGGAAGGTGTGGCCTTGGACCGACCAGTGACATATCACCTTTAAGCACATTCCATAGTTGTGGAAGTTCGTCAATACTCCATTTTCTGATGAATTTCCCGACATTGGTAACGCGCGGATCGTTTTTAATTTTAACCATTGGCGATCCTTTTCGGATGTTTTTGTCGGCCAGCTTGGTATAACGGAGATTATGCGTGTTTGGCTTCATTGACCTGAATTTGTAAAAATAAAACAGGATGCCGTATTGTCCGACACGTTGTACACGCGTGCCATCATCAAGATATTTAAATAAGATGGTTCCTTTCGAATCAAGTTTAATAGCAAGTGCCGTTATAAGCAGAAGAGGGGAGAAAACTATAAGACCCACGAGGGCTCCTGTGATATCGAACATTCGTTTTACCACTTTTCCCCATCCATCAAGCGGGGTCGGCCGTAATGAAATAAGAGGGATGCCTCCCGGCGAGGTAATTTCAATATTAGTTCGTTGTACCTGAACAAGATCGGGTACGAAATGGTAATACAAATGATGTTCGCGACAAACGTTTAAAATATCTTTTGCATGAGTTTTGCTTAAATCGGATTTTGTTTGAATTATTTCTTCTATTTCATGTTTTTTTATAATATCAACAAGGTCAGACAGATCGTTTTCATCAATTGTTTTCACGATAGTAAAATGAGGATCGTCTTTATAGATGTTTTTCAGATCGTCCGAGATGGTATTTTTACCAATCAACAGTAATCGTCTTCTGCCTATGCCCATGCGGAGAAAAAAGTGCTGGATAATGTTAATAATAACTCTGCCCAGAGAGATAAAAATGATGGTGAGGACATAACTGTACATTAATGCCAGTCGGGAAAAGGGAAATTGTCGTATTGCAAAAAAGTACGCGATAATAATCAGTATCCAGAAGGTGGTCAATTTAATAACCGTACCGATTTCTTTGCTTAATTGATATGATGATTTGAGCTGATACATGCCGTAAATGGCAAAAAGCACAAACAAAACCACTCCCACAATACTGCTGAATTGAATATATTCGTTAAGTGGGGGAAACGAAGAAAGATCCAGTTCGAGCGTGATTCCCGGTATTAAATTGGTAAAAGTTCGTAAGTGGTAGGCGGAAATAAAAGCAAGAACAGTCATGAGAATATCTATTGGTATACGCAATATGCCAAAGAGTATTTCCGCTTTTTTCATATAAAAAATTTATGACTAAGGCTGATGTACGATTTATAAGCCGAATTCTGTGTTCGCACGAGGCGAATGTGATCATCTATCTATCTCACTGTTTGCACAATGAGCTTAAGCGGTGGGTAGCGTAAGGGCCTGTAGAATGCAGGATATTCCTTGCTACCATCCCACCTTGCACCGGGTAGGGTTTGCCGAGCGATCCCAATTACTCGGGAGCTCCTCGCTTTGCGAGGCTTTTCACCTTTCCACGCACCTGGGTGAGTGTAGTATAGTCTCTGTGGCACTTTCCCTCTCGCTTATATTGCTATAAGCAATGACCGGCGTTACCGGTTACCCCATTCTATGGTGTTCGGACTTTCCTCCTTAATCATATGATCAAGGCGATCACAAAATCCTACAATCAGCCCAATCATTATACGATTTTAGGCGTATTACGCAAGAAACTTCGTGGAATTATTATATATTATCCCGCTCTTTGAGCTTCTTGTATTCGTGTTTGAAGAAACGAACCGCATTAAGACATTCTTTTGCCTTTTCATTATTCGGTTCTATTTGAAGGATATTTTTGAATAATTGTCCCGCACGGTTGAACTTTTTGCTGTTGAGATAACATACGCCAAGATCGCTTAAAATAAGAGAGTCTTGTGGGCTTAACGCCAGTGCGCGTTCCAAGAGGACAATGCCGCGTTGGCGTTGTCCGTCGTGATACAGCGACCACCCTAAACATCGCAAAATTTCCGGATGGTTTGTTTCGTATCCGTCGGCAATCTCCAAATATTTGATTGATCGGTTAAAATCTCCGATAGCTGAATATAAAAACCCTAGAAGATAATTTGCGTTAGCGCTTCGGGCATTTATTTTAATAGCTTGTTTGAGTGCTTTTTTTGCTTTGTCGTATTCTCTGAGACTTAAATAATTATCACCGATTTCTTCGTATGCTTCGCCGCAATGAAGGTCGGTATAGAGAATTTTTTCACAATGAGCAATTGCTTCTGTGTGTTGCCCATCCATTTTCAATTTTTCCGCTTCCTTAATAAGGAGATTACGCTCATTAGCCATACAGTGTTTTTTTATTTTTGTTTCAGCTTATTATACCTGAATTTTTAGCCCAAATCAAGAGACCTAAGGTACTTTTTCAGTTGACTTGAAAGGTCTTTTCTTTTGAGAGCGAAGTCTAGCGTTGCTTTGATGAAACCGAATGTATGACCTGTATCATAGCGTTTTCCTTCGAGTTCATAGCCGTAAATATCTTGTGTATTAATTAACGTTCTAAACCCGTCTATGAGTCGTATTTCTCCGTCGTTTGATGCAGCGGCTTTATCGAGTGCTTCAAAAATTTCAGGCGTGACAATATATTTTCCGATAATAGCAAGATCGGACGGGGCATCTGCCGGTTTCGGTTTTTCAACCAGTGATTCTATGTGATGCGTTCTATTTTCCGAACTGCGTGGCTTGATGACGCCGTATTTCTCAACGTCATGTTGCGGCACTTTGTTTAATCCGATGACACTGCTTTGTTTTTGCTCGTACACATTAATTAGTTGCTGTAACGCCGGTGTTTGATGGGCGACAAGATCATCGCCGAACAGTACGGCAAACGGTTCGTCTCCAACAACATCACGTGCTCGTAAAATGGCATCGCCATCACCGCGCGGCATCGGTTGACGTACGTACACGAACTTAGCCAGGTCCCGAACATCCTGTACTTTTTTTAACAGTTTTTTCTTTCCTTTTTTCTCAAGAACATATTCCAATTCAAAATTATAATCAAAATGGTCTTCGATAGCTCTTTTGCTGCTGCCGGTAATAATAATAATTTCTTCTATCCCAGAGGCTACTGCTTCTTCCACCAAATATTGAATGACCGGTTTATCGACAATAGGGAGCATTTCTTTTGGCTGGGCTTTTGTTGCAGGCAAAAAGCGCGTTCCAAAACCTGCAGCGGGTAATACCGCCTTTTTGATTGATGATTTCATAACTATTTTTTTGAAGTTTTAATACGAATAACTTTGGATTTAACTTTTTCCACTTTTGGGATGGTAATAGTGAGTACGCCATCTTTGAAATCGGCACTTATTTTGCCGGTGTCTACTGACGCGGGTAACACAATAGAGCGTGAGAAATCACCCCAAAAACATTCCTGGGTGAAATAATGTTCTTCAGCTATTTCTTCTTTTTGTTCACGATGCCCCTTAATCGTTAAGACATCATCACTTACTTCAACAGACATATCATCCACTTTTACTCCCGCGATAGGAGCTAAAATAACAATATGCGTGTCTGTCTGATACACGTCGAGTGCCAATTGTCCGTCAATTTCTTCCTCATCATACATTTCTTGCGAAACAACAGTAGGCTGTTTTTTAGTACTTTTTTTCATATGATAATAACATTATTTTTTACGTTTTTTCTTTGTTCTCCCTTCGGAGTAGAGAACTTTTTTAGGAACTTTAACATTCCCGAAAAATGAAGCAAATTCCTCTTCGGTAAGCGTTTCTTTGTCGATAAGATTTTTTGCTATACGGTCAAGCAGTTTGCGATGCTTGGTGAGAAGATCTTTTGCCCGTTTATGAGCTGCTCCAATAAATTTTTTGATTTGTTCATCGATTTTGTTGGCCATTTCTTCAGAGTAATTTTTAACATGGCCAAGATCACGTCCGAGGAATACTTCGTGATTTTTTTCACCGAGCATAATAGGCCCAAGCTCACTCATTCCATATTGGGTTACCATCTTGCGGGCAATGTTTGTTGCTCGTTCAAGATCGTTTGATGCACCGGTGGTCATTTCACCGAATACTAAATTTTCCGCAGTATATCCACCGAGTAAGCTCACCAGTTCATCTTCAAATTTGCTTTTTGTGTAGAGGTGTTTATCTTCTTCCGGTAAAAACCAGGTAACACCCAGAGCCATTCCTCGTGAAACGATTGATACTTTATGAACCGGATCACAATTGGGGAGCATATGTCCTATGATCGCATGTCCACTTTCATGATATGCGGTAATTTCTTTCTCATGCTTTGATAAAACGCGTGATTTTCTTTCCGGCCCCATCATTACTTTCTCGATAGATTCTTCCATTTCTTTCATTGAAACCGTTTTTTTATTGCGTCTTGCCGCTAATATAGCCGCTTCATTTAAAAGGTTTTCAAGATCGGCTCCAGAGAAGCCCGATGTTTGTCTTGCAATCTTTTTGAAATCAATTTTTTTCGATAACGGTTTTCCGCGGGCATGTACGTGTAAAATAGCTTCACGATCTTCGATATCGGGCAT
>WJKT01000091.1 GCA_014728955.1 Candidatus Peregrinibacteria bacterium | reverse complement strand
TCGTAATACCGGGCCGATACGACTCCCTGAAGCGTTACCAGCACTATAGCGTGATATGGAATAGCGGAAGTATCTTTACAGGCAAGTAGTACACTGCCTTGGGGGATGTTGGGTTCCATGGCGGTGTCATGCATTTCCCATAAAAAGAAATCACTTACTTTTTCTCCGGGAGCAAGGTAAAATGAACGCATTTCTCGAGGTTTGGCAGATTCGAGATCATCATCAATGGCCGTATAGAATGGTAATAATGTTGTATGTGCTTGTCCTTTGATTGAGTGTGTTTCTTCGGGAGTGTATTGATCGATACGCCATGAGCGAACGAGTAAAGCGGCTTTGTTTTCGGAAAGGTTGAAGCTCTTTTTTAAAATATTAGAAAGAACATCGTCGGAAGGGTTGCGCACACCATGTTCGAGTTGAGAAATATAGCTACTTGTGGCTTGTATTCCTTCAGCAACACTTTTAAGTGTTTTTCCATGTTGTTTTCGAAACGCTTTAAGTCGTTCTCCAATTGGTTGAATCTTCATGGTAACTATATTAAAATAGACCAGCACTAAAAGTAAATAGATTGATGGTTAGCAAAGTTTCTCTTGCTATGCCCGTTGCTCGCATTGTTCACCAAGCAAGCTTGCGTCACAATGCTCACTTTGGGCGGTTAGCTCAGTTGGCTAGAGCGCCTCGTTGACTCCGAGGAGGTCAGTGGTTCGAATCCACTATCGCCCACCAGAAAATCAAATTTTATTAATCGTTAACAGTAATTTCATGGACAATACTACAGAAAAAACCGGTATGCCTTTATTGGGCGATGCCTTTCCCGAAATGGAAGTGCAAACTACGCGAGGATCATTAAAACTTCCTGAACATTTCAGCGGGAAATGGTTTGTGTTATTTAGTCACCCGGCAGATTTTACGCCGGTATGTACTACCGAATTTGTTGCTTTTCAAAAACGATATGATCAATTCAAAGATCTTAATTGCGAGCTTATCGGTTTAAGTGTTGATCAGGTGTTTGCTCATATAAAGTGGGAGCAATGGATAAAAGAAAATATGGATGTGGAAATTAAGTTTCCTATTATTGCCGATACGGGATCTGTTGCTAAAAAACTTGGACTTATTCATCCCGGGAAAGGGTCAAACACAGTGCGAGCTGTTTTTGTCGTGGACGGCAAAGGTATTATACGAACTATTCTATATTATCCGCAGGAGTTGGGACGCAATATGGATGAAATAGTGCGGATTGTACGTGCTATGCAAATTGCCGATAAAGACAAAGTTGCTATGCCTGCCAATTGGCCGAATAACGAGCTTGTTGATGATCATGTTATTATTCCGCCGGCAACGGATGTAAAAACGGCTGAAGACCGTTTAAAAAAGGCAAAAGACGGAGAATTTGAATGTTTTGACTGGTGGTTGTGTCATAAAAAACGATAGAGAAAGGCAATTTTGTATTTTAAAAAACGAAAAATCCAATTATAGTTATCTTAACGTAGTAACGCTTATCGTAACGCTTATCCAGTTCAATAATGGCTAAAAAAGACAACACATTCATTAAAGAAAAATATCGTTCCACCGGTACGGTTAAAAAGGATTATAAAGCCAGTCCTTTCGAGAAGTACAGTGGCCGATTCAGCGCCAGTTTCGGGACGCTTTTACTTGGAATGATTTTAAGTGTCATCGGATTGGTGTTACTTGGATATTCGGAAGGAATTGATAATGATATTAATGTTGTTAAAAGATCACCGTTAATTCATCATGAAAATTTAATGAGAAGTTCGGGAATGATAAAATTAACGGGAACGCCGACTGTAAAACAGGGGCTGTTCGCTCCCGGAGTGGATGAAGAGTTGTTGTATTACGAAATGGTAAGGCAGCAAAAGAGTGGAGAGAAGTGGGAAACAATATCGATACAAAAATTGTACATACCCTTTTCACTGGGAGATATTGCAGTTGATATGCCATCTGCTGAATTACAATTTGATGTAAAAGAATTATCTGCGGTGGAACAGGGAGATACACGTGAAGTCGTGCGGGGTGTGCCCGTTAACGATGAGGTTGTGGTTATTGGTAGATTACATGACCAAGCCATTGATGGCGGTGTGGTGTTTGTTGTTACCAATAAGGCGCAGAAAGACTTACTTGATGCGATGACGCATATGGGGACAATAGAGTGGTGGTTGTATAAAGTGGGAGCTTTGCTTCTTGTTACGTTGGGAATAACGTCATTTGTTCTTCCGATTTTAACATTTCTCGATATTTTCCCGAAAATCAGTCTTGCCGTTATTGGCTTTATTCTCTTGTCCGCATTTTTATTGGCATCGTTGTTGATATTTATTTCTGCAATTGTCATTACGTTCTGGTGGCTTATTTTTGTTATTGTTGGATTGGTATTGATTTTGCTTATTCGTATTAAATCAAAAAAACACTATCAGCCTATTTCTTTTGTCCCTTAACCTGTTTTTATATGGTATTGCTTGAATCAACGGACGTTCCTTTGCAATCGAAGGCCCCGTCATTTGATCTGCCCGGAATTGATGGCAAACAATATACTTTGGATGATTTTAATGACAAAAAAGCAATTGTCATTATTTTTATGTGCAATCATTGTCCCTATGTGCAAGGGGTTATTCAGAGACTTATAGCGCTGCAGGAGAAATATAAAAAGGATAATGTCCAATTTATTGGCATTAACGCGAATGAAAGTGAAAATTATCCGGAAGACAGTATGGAAAAAATGAAACAATATGCAAAAAAATGGGGATTAAATTTCCCGTATCTGCGGGATAAAACTCAAAAAGTGGCAAAAGAATATGACGCACAGTGTACACCGGATATTTTTGTTTATAATACGGAGAATAAGCTTGTCTATCACGGGAGAATTGATGATAACTGGCAGGAAGAAGAAAACGTGACCAGCCATGATTTGGACAACGCGCTCAATGCTCTTATTAATAATAAAACGCCAAAAGAGAAACAATATCCTTCAATGGGTTGTTCTATTAAATGGCTGGATTCGTAATATTTTTATTTCATAACATAAAACAATGAAACGTATAGCAAAAAAAACAATGGTAGCCCTCTTCATATCTGTTATGACAGTGGTTGCCATGGCTCTTCCCGTTACTGCTTTGGACATGCCCTTTTCCGATCACCTCGGTCATCGATGGGAAAGTGGTGTAGAATTTGTATATAATCGTGATATTGTTCAGGGGTATTCCGATGGTACGTTTAAACCTGACAAGATATTAAATCGTGCCGAATTGTTAAAGGTTATCGTAGCTTCATCATTTGATGAGTGGTCATATGATTATTATGACGACGAGTCATGTTTTAACGATGTTGCGGCAAATCAATGGTATACGC
>WJKT01000090.1 GCA_014728955.1 Candidatus Peregrinibacteria bacterium | reverse complement strand
GCTTTCATCTCCATTACGGGATCGATTCGGCAACACCTTTAAATTAAGTTTTTATAAACAAAACGAACTCAATCAAATTGTTATACGTACCGCGCAGCTTCTTGCATGCTCAATTGATAAACAAGCCTCGCAAGAAATTGCCAAATCGTGCAGGCAAACACCGCGTATAGCAAACAGACTACTTAAGCGAATTCGTGATTTTGCAGAAGTTGAAGGCGAAAAAGTGATATCCCTCAAGACAACGAAAAAAGGACTGGCATCTTTGGGTATCGATACTCGCGGACTTGATCAGGGCGATCGAGATATTCTCGATACCATTATCGATAAATTCAACGGCGGTCCCGTAGGTTTAAGCGCTATCGCAGCGGCCTGCTCGGAAGAACGCAGCACGCTGGAAGATGTGTATGAACCTTACCTTCTTAAACTTGGATTTTTGGAACGAACACACCGTGGCAGAGTCGCAACAAAAAATGCATACGACCATTTGGGATACGAATACATTGAATCTCGATAGCCACACTGATATAATTACTTTTGTGCTTAGGTTAAAGCACTGTTTTTACTCTTTAAATAAAGTATTATGAGGAAGAGATCATTCAATCCGGTCGGTATTATTTTAGTAGCGATCGTTGCTTTTGGACTCACCGCAACATCATGTTCATGGTTTGGCGGAGAAGACAATAAGGTTGTTTTTGAAAGCAATGTGCAAGAAAAACGAGTTGGCATGCTTAAATCCCTCGGTGGGATGAGTGTCGGCGAAGGAACACACTTGCTGGAACTCGACAATCAAGAAACAATGCGACTGCGAAGTTTAAATATTGACCTTGATAATGAAAAATATTTGGGAAATAAAGTTGAGGTCCGCGGACCGATAGCCATTACCAGCGACGACAAAGAGCTTATGGACGTTCAAAGTATTGATTTAGCTGAAGAAGAAGAGGAAGAAGAGGATGTTGTCGGCGTTGAAACGGAATATAAAAATACCGATCTTGGCATTCAACTTACATATTTGGATTCATGGGAGCTGACTGAAGAAGACACAAGACTCATTTTTACCGCTCCCGCATCAAGCGATTCATCAGAGGAAGAAGTTGATGAAGAAGATGATAATGAAGAACCGTCTGAAACTGATAGTACCGCAAAACAGGACGTCGTTATTATTCAGAGACTCCTTAACCCCGAAAAAGAACCGCTTGAAACCTTTTTGGAATTACCAAGCGATCCGGCAGAACTGCTTGGACTCGGTTATGCTCAAACTCTGGTGGGAACCGATCAACTGGACGGACTTAAAAAAGAAAGCGGTGATCGTTATGACATCAGCATTTGGCTTACTCGAGGAGAGTATGTATATCAGTTTACCTTTACGGGGTCAGATCATGACGATGTTGCAAAACACCGCAATACCTTCTTCTCAATGGTAGCAAGTTTTAAATTTATCGGTATGCTTGACGAAGACGAAGATACTGAAGATGACACCTCGATAATAGACGAACCGGAAGATGAGCCGGAAACGTTTGATACACAAGAAGATGATGTTATCAACAATCCCCTTCCCGAAGAGACGGAAGAACCCGAAATAGCTCCTTTGCCGGAAGTAAATTATGACACAACCACAGAATCGGGATCGGTTTATACGCTTATTGCAGAATATGTTGGTGATAATATAAATACGTTGGCGCCCGAAGCTTCAGAGAATGGCAGCTGGGATGCCTATTCATTTGAGTTTGCCGATCCGGACTATGTGTATGCCGATTATACCGACGGAACCGACTATCGACGTGTTTTAATCCAATACGATCACGACGGAACCACCTTTGATACCACTGTAACAGCCTACTTTGTTCCCGGCGAAACAACCTCATGGGAGCGAGTAAGTGGAGAAAACCCTGTTGAAGATGCAGAAAAAACGGTTGTTGAAATGACTGATGATGGAGCCGAAGAAGCGACCGTTGTAAAAGAAGGATACCGTTATTTTGAAAGCCTTCCGTATGATTTTCTCGCACAATACCCATCGAACTGGTATTTCAGCGGAACAGGAGGAACCAATGATGTTGTCCACCATTATGGCTTTAGCAATGAACCGGTTGAAGACGGTAACGAACTTGTCAGTATCGATATCGTCAGCGGATCACTTCCTTCAGGAAGCTCTATTTCGGTAGGAAGTCATACCGGCGTTAAAACGTATGAAGGAGATGAAGTGGCAATTTATATAGAACGTGATGATGGTATGCTTTATAAAGTACACGGCGATTCGACGTATGAATCAAATGTTATTGATATAGCCGCAAGCATCAAAGCAAACTAATCACCCATCCCCCATTGACAACACAAGATTAGCACTCTATAATTTCGGGTGCTAATCTTTTTCTTTTATGTTCAATAAATTTATACAACATATTTTGACCATTGAGTAAAGAGATTTTCACTACTCTTAAATTTAAATTTTGGCTCATTTATGCTAAAATTTAAAGACAATTTAAAATAAATTCACGTTATGGATAATTCAAAACGATTCGAAAAATTTACAAAAGAAGCAAAGCAAGCTCTTGTTGTTGCCCAAGAACGGGCAAAAGAGGCGGATTTACATTATGTCGGGACCGAACATATTCTTATTGGCATATTGTCCCAAAAAAATTCATTGGGAGCCCATGTACTAAGGAATTTTGGTGTTTCCGATGACAATGTACAGCTTGTCCTCAAAACCGTTGGTCGCCTGCGAACACAAACGGCAAAAAAAGGAGGGACTTCAACGGCAAAATCAGGATTGAGCGGTTTTGCAAAAAAAGTTATTGAAGATGCGGTTAAGATCGGTGAAGAATTTAATCATTCTTTTATCGGGACAGAACATCTACTTTACTCTCTTGTATCACAGGATAGTACTGCAGCAACAGTTATTTTGGAGAATATGCGCATCAATCCCGATGATATTAAAGATCAATTAACACAAACCTTCGAAAAAGGTAAAACCATGCAACAAGGCATGAACGACACTCCCGCTCAACAAGGCATGAACCCTATGGAATTTTTCTTGAACGGGCTTCAAGGTGTTCTTGTCGTGAATGTTGAAAAAGACCAGTTTAACAAAACAAAGAAGAAGAACGGGAAAAAAAGTAAAACCCCGGCGCTCGATTACTTTACCACCGACCTGGTAAAACAAGCATCAAAGGGAAAACTTGACCCTGTCATTGGAAGAAAAAAAGAAATTGAACGTGCAATAAGTATTTTATGTAGAAAAACAAAAAATAATCCGGTCATGATCGGAGAACCTGGTGTTGGAAAAACAGCTATTGCCGAAGGCCTTGCACAGGCAATATCAAAAGATAACGTCCTGGAACTACTCATGAACAAGAAAATATTATCATTATCGATGACATCGGTTATTGCCGGCACAAAATATCGTGGTGAATTTGAAGAACGCGTTAAACAAATCCTCGATGAATTGAAAACCATAAAAAACGCTCTTCTTTTTATTGATGAAATTCATACGGTTGTTGGAGCAGGATCTGCCGAAGGAAGCCTTGATGCGGCAAACATCCTTAAACCCGCTCTTTCACGAGGCGATATACAAGTTATCGGTGCGACAACCACTGCGGAATACAGAAAACAAATCGAAAGTGATGCCGCGCTGGAACGACGCCTGCAACCGGTTATTATTGAAGAACCCACACATAACGAAAGTAAATCGATGTTGGAAGGATTACGAGAATCTTTTGAAGATCATCACAATCTGCAAATTACCGACGATGCACTGGAAGCTGCTATCACCATGTCGTCTCGCTATATAAACGACCGATTCCTCCCCGATAAAGCAATTGACCTTATCGATGAGGCGGCTTCGCTCATGCGTGTTAATACAAAAGGAAATTCAAGCGAGGTTAAGAAACTGCAAAAAAAATTAAATTCAATAATCAAAACGAAAGAAACTGCTGTTTCAAAACAAGATTACGAAAAAGCGGCACAACTACGCAGTGATGAATTAGATGTTTTAAAGAAAATAGAAGAAGCCAGGACTATACAAATCCCACGATCTCAGCGTAAAAAAGTAACTGAAGATCACATTGCACAAGTGGTTTCAAATATGACTGGAGTACCGGTTACCAAATTGGTTAAATCGGATATGCAACGTCTCATGAATCTCGAAAAACGTCTTAAAAAGCGTATCATCGGGCAAGACGAAGCTGTTGAAACCGTTTGTAAGGCTATTCGTCGTTCTCGCGCAGGGTTTGCAGATCACAACAGACCTATTGGATCATTTATTTTTATGGGACCAACCGGTGTGGGTAAAACCGAACTTGTACGTGCACTGGCAGAAGAAGTATACAACGACAAAGAAGCTCTCATAAAAATCGATATGAGTGAATTTATGGAGCGTCACAGCACTTCCCGCCTTGTTGGCGCAACCGCGGGATATGTCGGGTATGACGATGGCGGCCAGCTTACTGAAGCGGTACGAAGAAAGCCATACAGTATCGTACTGTTTGACGAGATTGAGAAAGCACATACGGATGTCTTTAATCTTCTCCTGCAGATACTTGAAGATGGTGTTCTTACTGACAATAAAGGGCGTAAAATCGATTTTAAAAATACTATTATCATCCTTACGTCAAATATCGGTGCGGAACGGTTAACAAAAAAAGCAGCTCCAATCGGATTCTCAAGTGAAAAAAGTGAACTTGAACAAGCAAAAGAAGATTATCAGCGGACAAAGAAAGAGATACTCAAAGATCTTAAAGACCACTTTAAACCGGAATTCCTTAATCGTATTGATAAAACTATCGTATTCAGGGCGCTAACCAAGAAAAATATTGCCAATATCGTTACGTTGCATCTCGACCTCCTACAGAAGCGACTCAATGCAAAAGATATTACCATTACAACAACTGCTGCCGGGCTTAAAGCCCTTTCAAAAGCAAGTTACGACCCTCAATATGGAGCCAGACCCGTACGACGAGCTATTCAGGATTTGGTTGAAGACCCACTCACCCAGCATTATCTTGAAGGAGATTTCAAGCAGGGAGACACGGTAACCATTTCATCATCCGGAGGAAAAGTAACACTCAAAAAGAAGAAAAAAAGAGCAAAAGCAAAGAAATAACCTTGCACTACACGAGTTTCATCAGTATAATTTTGAAGCTCGTGTTTTTTTCAACATTACATAGTAGAGCCGTTGTCAAAAGCCGCGAGCCCTTAGCATCAATAAAAAGGCTCTACTAACCAAGGCTTATGGCAACCCAAATGACCAAAATTTTTGGTGACCCCAATCCTGTTATGGATGCCTTAATGAAGGAGTCACCCGAAATTGTATACCCTCAACCGGGTACGCTTATTGAAGGTACTGTAACCGATATTCATAAAAACAAGATACTTGTGGATCTCGGCGGTATCACCACCGGAATTATTGCCGGAAAAGAAGCACATGACAGTCACAATACTGTAAAAGAACTGGAATCAGGCGATACCATTTCAGCATATGTGATTGAAAGTGAAAACACCGATGGACTTGTGGTTCTTTCACTACGAAGAGCAAGTCAGGAAAAAAGCTGGAATATGTTTGTTGATGCTTACGAAGAAGGTAACGTTATTAAAGCGACAACAAACGAAGCCAATAAAGGCGGACTTCTTCTTGAAGTTGACGGCATTAAAGGCTTTATCCCGGTATCACAACTTGCACCAATGCACTATCCGCGTGTGAACGGTGCCGATTCAAATCAGATTCTTAAACGTCTGCAAAAACTTGTCGGAAAAACATTTGACGTCAAAGTTATTAATGTTGATCATGACAATGGAAAATTAATTCTATCGGAAAAAGCGGCAATGCGAGAACAACGAGAACAAGCGCTTAAAAAACTTAAAGTCGGACAAAAAGTTAAAGGTAAAATCAGCGGTATCGTTAAATTCGGTATCTTTGTTGCCTTTGACGGACTTGAAGGACTTGTTCATATTTCGGAAATTGCGTGGGGACACGTTAAAGATCCGGGTGAATTCGGAAAAATCGGTGACGAAGTTGAAGTATTGGTTATCGGTATTGAAGGAGAAAAAATATCACTCAGCATGAAACGGCTTGTTCCCGACCCTTGGGTTGAAGCTGCAAAAACATTCAAAGCCGGGAGTGTTGTTGAAGGAGAAATCAATAAAATCACACAGTTTGGAGCGTTCATGCAGCTAAGTGATGAAATTAACGGCCTTATTCATCTCTCTGAAATTTCAGAAGAACCTATTGAAGATGCTTCAAAAGTGCTTACTGTTGGTGAAAAAGTGAAAGCAAAAATTATCAGCGTAGATCCGGAAGAACATCGTATCGGCCTTTCTATTAAAGCGTTAAATGAAAAACCCGCTGAAGAAAAAGAGACCAAAGAAGATTCCAAAGAGGAGGACGATACCAAATCTGAGGAACATGACGAAGAAGAGAAAAAAGAAGAATAATCTTCTACGCAACGGACATTTTACCGGTTTGGGCACGCTGTGCAAGCTCCCAAGCCGGTTTTAAGTAATAGCCGGGATGTTGCGCATGAGAAACACTACTTGCCACAACGGTTACATACGGATATGCATCACTCTTGTAAATCGTTTCCTTTCCTTGCCTTGTCGGCTTTAAGCCCAGTTGAGCAATAATAGATCGGGCTATTTTTTCCGTTTTTGTTCCCGGACGATATGAAACAAAAAGTGCCGTCTTGGGATTCTTTTTAATATGATCCAGTTTTAAATGCCAATAAGTAGCATCGGAAGAAAAATATGAAAGTGTGTACGGAATCTCTCCTTTTGCTTTTAAACGAGATAATCCGGCTAATGCTTTACCCCCCATACTGTGTCCCGCCAATGTTATATTTTTCACCTCTTTGGCACCGGACGCTTTCTTATACGTACTCACAACACTCTGTAAAACACGGTTTGCAGAATTTTTACCGGAAAATTCCCGATACCAATACTGAGCTGCTCCGTTGTCAGTTGGATGTAAATATGATCTCATATGAGAAACAAGTACAAAATGAACATTCTCACCTTTTGCCCATTGTTCTTTCAACATCGAGAAAATTCTTTTTTTACCGCTTAAAAAATCTTCACGTGCCGCTTCAGCAAGCACACGAGGTGGCGGTTTTTTTTCAGAACCATATTT
>WJKT01000089.1 GCA_014728955.1 Candidatus Peregrinibacteria bacterium | reverse complement strand
AAGCGCGCTTCTCCAGGTATCGATGGATACGCTGGAGCTTTTTGCCTTTCACAAAGTAGGTGAACTTTTTGTAGATCCACTTCCGGATACGACGACACTCTTTATGAAGAGAATTATCTTTGTATCCTTTGCGGTATACCAGTTCATGAAAACAGAGTCTGGCTCGAACTTCATCGAGCAACGCAATGGCTAATTCAGGATTACGCCGATCACGTTTGTACAGCTCTGTTGCCTTTTTACGAAGACAGAAAGCTCGAAAGACGGGCATCTGCACGAACTTGTCTTTATTTCTATCATGCTTGTTACACCACCGATCATAACGATCAAAGAGGTGAACAACATAGGACAAGCTGGGCAGTTCGCCGGTCTTGGGAGGACGGGGGGTGGGAGATTTTCGAGTGGAACGTTTACGAGTGACGACTTTTTTGACCGGTTTTTTAGGTTTTTTAGGTTTTTTCTGTACGGACTTTTTCACCTTACGATCCGCTTTCGTTTCCTTGGGAAACGTCATCGCGGATATGGTGGTCCCGCTTTCAGTGTCGGCCTTGGCGCCGTTACGTATACTGAAATACGCAACCGGCAGACCGATGAACAGAATAACCAGTGTCAAACCGATCGGAAGATGAAATTTCCACCACACATGAGGCGTGGAGGGTTCAATCTCTTCTTCATCAATCACATCGTACAATGCGGGAACGGGAGTTCCCTCGGCCGAGCTGTCAGGTTCTTCGGCGGGTGCCGGTGTGTCTTCAGCGGAAGCTGAAATGTCAACATCGGTATTGCCTGAAACGGGCTGGCCGGGGTGTCCAAGCATAGTCTCTTGATATCTCGGAGATTGTTTGGACGGTTGAGGGTGGGGTGGGTCGGAGGGAACTTGAACCGGGGGCGGTGTTACCAGGTTTTCCGCAAATTCTTCTTCCGCTTCCTGTGCCATCTTGTGAGATGACTGGGATACAGAAGAGGTTTGCGTCTCGCCCGGGAACGGAAAACTGGTGCCGGGAGCCTCTTCATCGCGATGCATGATAGCAAGTCGCAGATTTCTGAGAACACCAACAACTTCCAGCATACCGCCGGCCCGTTTGGATTTTTCCACGGCAAGCAGAAACTCAAACGGGGTCCTCTGATCAATGGGCAGATGCCCTACACGCTTACGAACATACAAACTGTCCTTGGCGCGTTGCTTAATCAGCTCATGGTCTTCATGTTCTTCCTGAAAGTCACACTGCAAGAGAACCTCATACAGCATGATTCCAAAGGAATAAACATCGGCTTTTGCATCAAGCGACCAATGGTCATCCCATTGTTCGGGAGCCATATAGTGAGGTGTACCGAGAAGCGTTACCCCATGAGTCAACTTGATACGCATCAGGTTCTGAGCCAGGCCAAAGTCAATGACCTTGACGCTCCATTCACCTTCGGAGTCTTTAAAAATCATCACGTTGCTAAACTTCAGATCTTTATGTACGACTCCTCTGGAGTGAGCTGCACCAAGAGCAAAGGCAATCTGCTCCATGATACTCAAGAACCACAACCGGAACCCGGTTGTTCCCCACTCCTGTTTTTTTCGGTAAAGAAAAGACTGCAAGTCCTCTCCATGTTCGATAAGTTCCATGATCAAAGCAGGAAACTCATCGTCCAGTTCGAAAACCTCAACCACGCCGCGGTGTCGAACCTTGGCGAGATTTCGTCCTTCCTGTACGAGCAGGGTTTTGAGCAGGTTGTACTGTCGTTCATCGGTAAACATCTCCCGAAGGAGCACTTTTACCGCTACCTTGCGTTCCAGCTTGGTATCGTAACCTAAGTAGACAGCACCCATGGCACCGCGGCCGATTTCTTCGACCAGCAATGTTGAGCTACCTACTTTTTTCCCAATGTTTGGATCTCCTCCTTTCTTGTTTCGGTCAATTCTTTCCAAAATCTTGTCATATTCCGTGCGTTTCATATCATTTCCTTTCTGTTCTGTCGTGTTTCAAAAAGTTGGTTGTTTTTTATCCTTTAATCCCTATGCGAAAAATATGCATCGTTTTTCACATAGAGCATTGTATCTCGTCAGCCGATCTTTCAAGGATCGCCGGAAAAGTGCTTTTAAAAGCCTTTCCCGTTTGTTTCCTAAAAAGGTTACTATTAAAACATATTTTAAAGAATTTTGCAAGTATTCAAGGATAAAAAAAGAGGTGGCCGACGGGATATCTCGGACACCTTTGCATACTCGTCACTTTTTACCGACACTGATATGAACAAGAAATCCAATAATAACCAGTGCGCCAAAAAATGCGAGGATTGCTACAAAAAGGGCAAAAACAGTTCCTCCTGTGCCGCCTATGACAGACTCTGTACACATAGCAGACTCCTTGGTTACAAGTGACCTAAATGAACGATAATAAATAAAACTTCAAGAGCAAAAACTATCCACAAACCACCTACGTTCACTTCTTGCACATCTTCTTTTTTCTTCATAGCTACCCCTTTTTCCCGTCGGCCTTATTATAAAAGAACACACGGCATCAGACTTCCGTTCGTCAGATCCGTTATGTCCAAGACAGCAATTAAACCATACAAACAATCATTAGACAAGCTCAACCTCGCGTCCGTTGTGTCCGGACACAATTGAACCGTTTTCCATCATTAAACGACCACCTACAAACGTCATAATCGGCCATCCACGCACATCCATTCCATCATACGGCGTCCAGCCACACTTACTCATAACACGTTCATTGTGCACCGTGCGCATCATGTCCATATCCACTACGGCCAAATCAGCGTCATATCCTTCACGCAATCGCCCTTTATTCTTTACACCATAAACCCGGGCCGGTCCTTCACATAACAATGAAACCACCTGATGAATATCCAGCATCTTTTCATGCACACTATCAAGCAAAAGCGGCAAGACCATTTCCACACCCGGCACGCCCGCCGGAGCATCCCAATACCCGCGAAGCTTTTCTTTCTTTAAATGCGGTGCATGATCGGTTGCAATCATAGGAATAGAACCATCAATCAAAGCCTCCCACAAAGCATCCACATCAGCATGGCTGCGAAGCGGAGGATTCATTTTCAGCAAGGTTCCCCGCTGTGCATAATCGCTAACGGTAAAAAACAGATGGTGTGGAGCAACTTCAGCGGTAATATTGTCATCCGTATATTTAGCAAGCAATGCAACTTCTTTTTTAGTGCTCAAATGACAAATATGCAATCTCCCACTATATTTTTTGGCTATATGAACAGCTCGTCGCGCCGCGGTATACGCAACGGAATCATTACGTATAAGAGAATGTATTTCCGGAAATTCTTCTCCTTTGTATGTTTTCATGTGTTTGCGAATTTGCGTTTCATCTTCAGCATGAACGGCAATAACCCGATGCGTTCGTTCAAACAAATCACGAAGCATGGTATCGAGCGCCTCATCGGGATCGGCAATTTCCTGACCCGTTGTCTGTCCCATATATACTTTTACCCCGACAATCCCTTCAGCTTCATTAATCACATCAATATTCTCTCCGGTTGCCCCCAGAAACAAACCAAAATTCACCAACGATCCTTTGCGCGCCAACGCCCGTTTGCTTTTCAACGTTTCGGCAGTCGTTGTTTGAGGTTTTGTATTGGGCATATCAAAGACCGTAGTCACTCCTCCCGCCAATGCCGCTTTACTTCCGGTTTCCCAATCTTCCTTGTATTCATATCCGGGTGAACGAAAATGAACATGTGCATCAATAACACCGGGCAGCACCCATTTATCCGAACAATCAATTTCTTCAGCCCCCGGTGCATCAATAGACCCCCCTATTGTAGCAATAAGGCCGTCTTCAATAAGAAGATCACCGTGTTTTGTTTCCTCGGGTAAGACCAAATGTGCATTTTTTAATACGGTTTTCATAGTGAAGAAGATAAGAGTAATGAAATCAGTGCCATACGAATCGACACTCCGTTACTCACTTGTCTGAAGTACGCCGCACCCGGTACTTCATCCAGATCTGTAGATAGTTCATACACACGAGGCAAAGGATGCAAAATCAACATGGAAGCATTGTGTTTTTCAATCAACGCCTTGTTAAATACAAAGCGATCTTTCAAGCGGTCATACTCTTTCTGATTCGAAAAGCGTTCACGCTGTACACGTGTTGCATAGAGCACGTCAGCATTGCGCAACGCAGTATCAGTATCATCGGTTTCCGTATAAGAGACACCTTTCTCTCGCAAAAATGTAGTCACCTCTTCTTTCATACGCATAGATTCGGGAGCAAGAAAAGTAAGATTCACCCCGTAATGAGCAAGCAAATAGGCAAGTGATCCTGCTGTTCTGCTATGAGTCAAATCACCGCTCAGTACGATATTCAATCCTTCCATCGTCCCTTTTTCTTTTTGTATGGTATATACATCAAGCAACCCTTGCGTGGGATGATCCCCGGCACCGTCTCCGGCATTAATAATCGGTACATCGGCGTAATCAGCTGCTTCCCGGGCCGACCCTTCTTTGGGGTGCCGGATAGCAATAATATCTGCATAACGAGACACCACGCGAGCGGTATCGGCAATGGTTTCACCTTTGGCAAGCGATGAAGAATCTGCGTCAGCAACAGAAATAACCGATCCCCCCATACGAAGCATGGCCGTTTCAAACGACAGCCTGGTTCGAGTGGAAGGCTCATAAAAAAGCGTGGCAAGAATGCGGCCCTTCATCATGGTTCCCGCCTGTTTTTTTTGTGCATAAGGCTCCATTTCCTGCGCTTTGTTCATTATCGCATCAAGCTGCTTTTTCGAAAGATTTTTGGTAGTAATAAGTGACATAATAAAGAGGTTTTATACGATTCCAACTATACTATAAAAATAACCGGGGAAAAACTTTACAAATTGCCAGAAAATGTTAGAATTCAAAACCATTAACCCCCCGATATCATGAAGTGCTCAACAGATATAGAAGCCTATTTAAAAGAATATGCGCCCGATATTACCATTAAACCACCGGCATATACTCCGGAAGATCTTCCGGAACAATACAATGCAGCACTGCTTGGAAAAGAACAGGCAGAAGCTACACAAGATATGATTGACCTGATTAAAGAATGGATCACTCAACCATTAATCGAAGATGAAGCGAAAAGCAATACTATACGCATACAACGTGAAAAAACATTCCCCCCTGAAGTTGCTGAAGTTTTGCAAAATCATAAAGCACATCCGAAACAAATAACGCCCGCATTAATTGCGCTTAACGTACTCATACGAAATGCGCGAAAAAACAATATGGAACAATTGGTCACAGGCTATCAAGAAAAACTGCATGAGGCCGCCGAATGGTACAATATTTTCAGCCAGCTCCGTAACCAGATATACCATATACACAATCAAGTGTGGGAAGAAGTTATCCCCATGTTTGTCCCCGATGAAAAAGAGAAGTTCTCCAATTCGCCTTATGAAATAATCAACAAAAAAATAGCACAACAAATTGAAATAATTGAGCACATTGCTATAGAAATGTTGCAAAAGCTCCAACAATAACGGTAGAATGAGCAAAGTACAGATCTAGCATCTCACGAGTATGAAAAAAGCATATCTACTGTTGGAAGACGGAACCACACTGGAAGGAAAACCGTTCGGTGCAGCAACCGCCTCGGCGGGAGAAGTGGTTTTTAATACAGGGATGACCGGTTATCCGGAAAGCTTAACCGATCCTTCATATCGAGGGCAGATATTAACGCTAACATATCCCCTTATAGGCAACTATGGTGTTCCGGGAGAATGCAAAGACACACACAGCATTAAAAAATATTTCGAAAGTAATCATATCCATATTAAAGGGCTGGTTGTAAGCGAGTATTGCGAGGCCCCAAGTCATTGGCATAGCAGAAAAACACTCCATGAATGGCTCAAAAAACATGGAATCCCCGGAATAAGCGAAATCGATACCAGAGCCCTCACCCAGCGACTGCGTGAAAAAGGAACCATGTTGGGGAAAATCACCTCATCTCCAAAAGACTCTTCGGACTTTTACGATCCGGACAAAGATAATCTTGTTGCACAGGTAAGCACTAAAAGAGTACGAACTTACAAAGCGGGACCAAAAACCGTTGTCCTTATTGACTGCGGTGCAAAAAATAATATTGTCAGAAGTCTGCTTCAGCGAAATATTACGGTTATAAAAGTACCGTGGAATTATGACTTTTTTGAGAAAGGAATCAAGCCGGATGGCATATTCATCTCAAACGGTCCGGGTGACCCGATGATCATTACCGAAACACACGCAATTGTTAAAAAATGTCTCGACAGCTCACTGCCGGTATTTGGTATTTGCCTGGGAAATCAGGTTATGGCTATTGCGGCGGGAGCAAAAACTTATAAGCTCCCTTATGGACACAGAGCCCAAAATCAACCATGCATGAATCTGGAAACCGGGACGTGTTTTATTACTTCGCAAAATCATGGATTTGCAGTAGAAGAAAAGTCGTTGCCACAATCTTTCAAACCATGGTTTGTGAATGTAAATGACAAAACGATCGAAGGAATAAAGCATGCCTCAAAACCGATTATGGCAGTACAGTTCCATCCTGAAGCAACACCGGGGCCAACCGACACATCATATCTTTTCGACGAATTTGTAGCACAGTTATAAGATGCGTTTACGGCAGCAGAAAGCGTCCGGTTTTTTTAACGTACTCTTTATATTCGGGGAAAATCCAATACAGATATTGTTCATGAATCATCGCATAAGCAAACCCCATCGGCACCAAAAGTAGTGCAAAAACAAATATCCTGGCATCATTCGTAAGGAATGATGTGGAAATAAGTGCCAAAAAACAGGCAAGTGGCTGCGGATGTCGTATTTTTTTATAAGGACCATGCTGAATCAGTTTATGGCGATCTTTTTTAAAACGCCCTTTCCATGAGCAATTACTGGAAATAACAAGGCGAGCATCTATATATAAAGCAAGTGCTATAACAAAAAGAATGGTTCCATGTAAAACAAAGAAATCACTAAACCCGCGGTAAAAATAATCCAGCTGCTCAAAGCCCACCGCATGAGTAAATAAACCCGCCAGTGCTATATACACACTCATCATAAGACGAATAATCCATTTCTGCTCATTTGCAATGGTAATTTCCATTGTATAGATACCTCCACCACACCGATGTGTTTTAAGTTTGGTTACCGAATAGGTGACAAATAGTACAGTCCACCCTACAACAACGATAAGCCACGGAACATCATACATATGTATTGTATTATTCTGTTTATTATAGCATGTTAAGCGGCAAAACCTCAATTCAAACATCAAACGATACACTATGAAAAAAACCCCATCACAAGGATGGGGTTTAAATCTTATCAACTACGTTTGCGTTCGCCAGCAGTTCAAGATTTGTTTTTGTTTTAACATGACGAGTGCACAGATCCATGCTCGGCTTTGGCATTGTTTTCAGTCCTGCCACCGACCGCCTGTGGGCGTATCATCATAAGTGTTTATAAGAAAACGCTTTGAGATACCAGGCAAAAAGTAATCGGAAACAATAGGAGTCACCTATCATTCCATCACCGAGCAGAGAAGGAGAGAAGGAGAAACATAGTGGAAAGGAAGTTGTGCTTTTCTAGGGCGTTTGTTTTTTTGTCCTTCGGAGCTTCCCCTCCTCATCGCTCTCTGCTTTTATTTTTGTTTTTTGATTTTTTAAAGAGCTTTTTTATTTTTGTTTTCTCGCTGTCGAATTCATGTAACTATATAAAACCCCTCGTTTTTTGTCAAAATATTACTATAGACTAACTATTGATTTGTTTTCTGATTTAAAACTGCGGCGAGTTTCTTTTGGTCTTTAAGGAAAATACAGCTACTATAGATTCATGTTTATTTCTCTTGATATAGAAACAACCGGATTACAAAAGGACCGTGATGAAATCATCGAAATAGGAGCCGCACGGTACGACAAAGAAGGAAATCAAATAGATACCTATCAAACGTTTGTCAAACCTCGCTCGCCTCTTCCAAAACTTATCACACACATAACGGGTATTACCGAGAAAGATGTTGAGACCGCTCCGTCACTTGAAGATGTTACCGAAGCGTTTACACAATACATGAAAGACGACCCGATTATTGGACACAATATTTCATTTGATACCGAGTTTTTGGCGGAGAAAGGTATTGTTCTGACAGGAGACCTATACGATACCCTCCCGCTTTCTAGCATTTTACTTCCCGGCCTTCCAACCTACAGCCTGGAAATGCTTACCAAACGATTTAATATCACACATACCGATAAGCATCGTGCGCTTGATGATGCTATCGCAACGGCGGATCTTTTTTTCATGCTGAAAAATAAAATTAATGAAATCGACAACAAGACATTGGAACGAATGCAGGATGTTGTTTCCAGGTCACAATGGCCATTAAAATCACTCTTTACACACGCAAAACCAACGACGGAAAAACCATCAGCAGAAACACCCGTAACCGTCCCGAGCACAATAAAACTACCCTTTGACGAACAAGAAATCATATCACTGTACGAAGAAGATGGTCCCTTGAGTAAATGTGAAAAACACTATGAAAAACGAGCACCACAAATTGAGATGACACGTAAAATCGTCGAATGCTTTTCAAACAAAACACATTTACTTGCCGAAGCGGGAACAGGAACAGGGAAATCAATCGCCTATCTATTGCCGGCCGCTTTCAAAGCGCGGGAAGAAAAAACAAAGGTGGTTATTGCAACACATACAAAACACCTGCAAGACCAGCTGTACAATAAAGATGTTCCGATTGCACAAAAAACAATCGCCCATTACCTGAAGGAAGATGAAGACGTGAGACCCTTTAAGGCAACCGTACTCAAAGGAAGAAAAAACTATCTTTCGGGCAAACGACTTGAGCTGCTTATGGAAAAATCGTTTTTGCAAGACCATGAAGTCACTCTGATACTCAAAGTGCTGTTGTGGCGGAAAAAAACCATGACCGGCGACATGGAAGAACTGGCGTTGCGGGGCAAAGAGTATTTTGCCTGGAACGATATTTGCTGCGACAGCGCAAAATGTCCGCACAATGATAGTGAGTATGCATCAAAATGTTATTTAACAAGAGCACGAGAACGGGCGGGCAATGCAGACATTATTATTACCAACCACGCGCTGCTTCTCAGCGACACAACGGGGCCAAGCAGTATATTGCCCGAATACAATTATCTCATTATTGACGAGGCTCACCATCTGGAACACGAGGCAACAAGCGCTCTCAGTGTAATACTGACAGCCGAACTAATGAACAAACCACTGCGAAAATTGCGTGAGCTCCTAAAGCCGTACCATGACTACTGTGAGGAAATCGATACATTGCGCCACAAAGTGGAAATCTTTTTCGGCCTTCTCGGTATGTTTTACGAAAAACTCAGCAACTATCAAAACAGTATTCGCAATCTTACTCTGCACGATCAATTTTTCACCAGCCTGGAGTGGAAGAAAGTACATGAATCAGCCGAGAACCTAACACTCATCGGCGAACAGCTGTATCGAAAACTGCATGCCTTTACGGAAGAACATGAAGATGAAAAACGTGCGGCAATGGTTGGACTTGAACTGGTTGACCTTGCCGATATTGTCAAAAAAATAAATATGATGGTGATTGAAAAAGGAGTGACTGACAACGGAAGAAACATACTCTGGATTTATCAAAAGTATGATGGAAATCTGGGAATAAAGGCGGCACCGTTACTGGTAAATGAACACCTGCAAGGAACACTATTTCACGACAAAGCCAGTATTGTATTAACATCGGCAACGCTCACCATCGAAAAGCGATTTGATTACATACGAAATCAGCTCGGGCTGGACGATCGCTTTGAAGAAGCGCTATTGCCCTCTCATTTTT
>WJKT01000088.1 GCA_014728955.1 Candidatus Peregrinibacteria bacterium | reverse complement strand
GATAATAATACCACTAATAACAATGACTTCCGAAACGGCAATATTGGAGATAATCAAGGTTTTAAAGGAGCGTGCAAAAAGTTTACTGATGGCTACCGGTATGATTAAAAGAGCACTAACCAAAATGATTCCCAACACCTTAATACCCAGGACAACTGAAACCGCCAATACTATATTAAGTCCCAATTGTAGTTTTTTTACATGAATTCCTGATATATAAGCTGTCTCCGTATCAAGCGAAACGAGTATAAGTTTTTTGAGAGAGAGAAAGATAAAAAGAGCAATTACAATGCTGGCTATTCCGATAATTAAAAGTTCAAGCTGTGTAATGGCTAAAATATTCCCGAATAAAAAGCTTATCAGTTCCGGTTGATAGCCCGGTTGCATGCTTATAAGCAAGACCCCCAGAGCCATACCGGAGGTAAATAAAATCCCTATAGCCGTATCACCGCTCAACTTATATCTGTCTTCAAGGAAAAAGATAATAATTGAAAATACAATACTAAGCATGATGGCAACAAGGAGGGGGTTTATGGAGAAAATAATGCCAAGAGCAACACCGGCAAGTGATGCATGTGCTATCCCATCTGAGAAAAACGCCATATTACGCAATACAACAAACGTTCCCAGCAAGGCCAATAAAAACGCCAATATTACTCCGGCGGTCAGGGCCCGTTCCATAAAAGGATAGCTGAGAAAATGAAGCATAATTAATGGTTATGGTGATGTGGTCTGAGTTGTACGTTTTTCCCGTACAGTTTTTGCAGTATTTCTTGTGTAATTGCTTCTTTTGGAACACCTTTACAATGAAGATCTTTGTTTAAGCATAGTACATATGTGGCAAATTTATAAACCATGTTGATTTCATGTGAGATTAAAACAATGGTTACCTTATGACTTTTATTAAGGTGTTCTATAATCTCGTAAAAGGTTCGTGCTCCTTCCATATCGACACCTGCGGTTGGCTCATCAAGAAAGAGAATTTTTGGATTATGTAATAAGGCGCGAGCAATGAGTACTCGTTGGAGTTGTCCTCCCGAAAGATTTCCAAGCATGGAGTGCATGCTATTTTTAACTTCCATTTCCTCAAGAGCGTCAACAATACGTTTATGATCGTTTTTATGAAGTGTTAGTGAAAGAAATTCATTTACGGTAAGCGGGAAGGAGGTATCAAATGAAAATTTTTGTGGAACATACCCCACATGTTTAATCATTTTTTTTAGATGTTCACCAAAAAGCCGAATGGTTCCCGTATAAGGGGTTAGTCCTAAAATGGCACGCACGAGTGTGGTTTTACCCGCACCATTTGGCCCGACAATTGAAGCGATTTCGCCTTGCTTCAGACTAAAAGAAACATTATTCACAACAGGCTTGCCGCCCAGACTCACGGTAACGTTTTTCGCTTCTATGACCGGTTTATTGATTGAGTGCTTCATGAATGGTTTCGGCGTTATACCGTAACATATTAATATAAGAGTCGCGCTCCTCCAAACCACCGAGAGGATCAAGGACATACATGGTGAGGCCGAGATCTTCTATAAAAGGCCTCAAGGTTGCGGGTGAGAGTTGCGGTTCTGAAAAAACAACCTGAACATTGTGTTCTTGTGCCTGATTATACAGTTTCTCCAAATACTGCGGAGAGGGCTCTTTCCCCGGTGATGTTTGAAATACGCCGGCGATGGTAAGATTGAATTCGCGAGCGAAATAATTCCATGAATCGTGAAAAACCAGCAAATCTTTGTTGTCGAGGTCATCCAGCATATCTGTAAGTTCCGTATGTAACGCGTTAAGATCTTGTTTGTATGAAGCAAGATTTTCTTTATAGTGCTCTGCATGGTCGGGGTCGGCAGTGCATAGAGCCTCTGTTATGGTTGAAGCTATTTGTATACCGTTTTCCGTATTAAGCCAATAATGCGGATCAACCATTTCGGTTTCATTGTTTTGTTCATGATCGTGGTCGTGTTGTTCATGGTCCTGCTCATGGTGTTCGTGCTCATCGTTATGTTCGTGTTCGCTTTCGTCATGCTCGTGTTCGTGCTCGTGCTCATGTGCAAAAGTATGTAGTGTTATGCCGTTGCTAACTTCTATTGTTTCTACCGCTTCCAGCGAATCGGTTATGGTTGTCGTCCAGCTGTCAATACCATGTCCGACAACAAAGAGAAGGCTTGCGTCTTCCAAGCTCCGTATGTCCGAAGGAGTGGGGCTGAATGTGTGAGGGCTGGCTCCCGGTGGTAAAATAACGTGTGAGGTGACATAATCCCCACCAATGGTTTGTGCTATATCGTGAATGGGAAAAATAGTTGATGCCACGTGTATGGTTGTATCAGATGTTGTTTGTTTTTCGGATGAGGGAGTACATCCTGTAAGGATAATAACAAGGCTGACAGTGCTCATAATAAAGAGGGCTTTCATAATATTTTTCATATAAAAAAGTGTTAAGAACAGGTGGTACAAATGCCCGACAAACTGACAGTATGTTGTATGTTTGAAAAATGCTTGATATGAGAAAAAACATGATTGCACGGCACGCACTCAATATGACCGCATTTGCGACAAATAATATGATGATGCGCTTCGCCATTCAGATAATATAATTTTTTGTTTTTGTAGACTTCTTTTTGCACGATATTCAAAGAGCAAAATAGCGAAAGTGTTCGATATACCGATGCCAGATCCACTTTCTTACTAATAGCATTATGAATTTCTCGAGCGCTGAGTGGATGTTTTTTATATAATGCTTTAAGGAGTAATCTTCTGGGTTTGGTAAGCTTGTATCCGGCTTGTTTGATTATATCCTCATACATAGCATGTGTGTATTATGTAACAGCACTATATCTTAACTGCAAACGGTTTGCAATTAAAATGTTTCAGGTGTTCTTGACAACGTAAAACTGGCACTCTATAATCGAGAGTGCCAGAATCTTTGTGGCGCATTTTGTATCCTTTAACCTTTCTTTGATATGCAAAAAAAGTTATTATCAATACTTGGTTTGTCTCTTGTTTCAGGTATTGCCGGAGGGGCGCTTGTTGCTGTTATTGTTTTACAGGGGCCTTTTGATATGACTGTGCAAGAACCCCCATCGAATGTTGAACAAACGAATAATGTTTCTATACGGGAAGTGTTGAAAGAAAAGGAGTATGTTAGTCAGGAGGACCTTGTGGTCGATATTGTTGAAAAATCAACTCCGGCTGTTGTTTCTATTGTTATAACAAAGGATGTTCCTGTTTTGGAACAATATTATGAGGACGCAGAGCGGCCATATGATGATTTTTTCTTCGGATCGCCGTTTCAGTTTAGAGTACCCCGTTATCGGGAAAGCGGTGAAACAGAAGAAAGAGAAATCGGTGGTGGATCGGGCTTTTTGATCTCGAAAGATGGATATATTGTGACGAACAGACATGTTGTTGATGAAGAAGATGTTAATTATACTGTTTTTACCAATGATGGGACAGAATATGAAGCGACCGTTGTAGCAAAGGATACATTGCATGATATTGCGGTATTAAAGATTGAAGGTGATGATTTTGCTTATTTGGAATTTGGTGATTCCGATCAGTTAAAAACGGGGCAAACAGTTATCGCTATTGGGAATCCTTTGCTTGAATTTAATAATTCGGTTTCGGTTGGAGTTATTTCCGGGTTATCAAGAAATATTACAGCGGGCTCACGGTTTTTCGGGCAAACAGAATATATGGAAAACGTTATTCAAACCGATGCGGCCATTAATCCTGGGAATTCCGGCGGTCCTTTATTGGATTTAACCGGTAATGTGATTGGTGTGAATGTTGCAATTGCAAACGGAGAAAATATCGGGTTTTCCATTCCTTCGGATGCAATAATCGATACGGTTCATTCAATACAAGAAACAGGAACAATTGTGCGTCCGTATTTGGGCGTGCGATATGTTCCGATAACGCCTCAATTACAAGAAAAAAACAATTTAAGTGTCGATTACGGCATGCTTGTTTTGCGGGGAAGGACTATGGAAGATTTAGCTGTTATTCCTGGATCTCCAGCAGATAAAGCCGGTATTGAAGAAAATGATATTATTTTAAAAATCGATGGTGAAAAACTTGAAACATCTGTAACGCTGCGTAAGCAGATAGCATCAAAAAATGTTGGCGATACGGTTACCCTTACCATTTTGCACGATGGAGAAGAAAAAGAAATTGAAGTGATATTGGAGGAATCACCGCAACATGCTACTTCATAATATGCTTTTTATCTTTTAACCCTTAATGATATGAATACGAAAAAACATCTTTCGGTACAAAAGCATCATGACACAAAGAGACCCGTAACGGTATGGGATGCTATGAATTCCTTTTTTGATGATAATTGGCATCCTTTTGGATCATTTTTTAACGATTCGATTTTTTCGGGGAAGCAAAAAGTACGTGCACAGAATATGATGCACGCGGTGGATTTTTCGGAAAACGATAAACAGATAAAGGTGGTTATGGATATACCCGGCTATGATCCAAAAGATATTAATGTTGATATTGATGAAAATGTACTGTGTGTCTCTGCGGAAACTAATGATGAAAAAGAAGAAAAAGAGGATAGATATTATAGAAAAGAACGATATGCGGGGACCTTTTCGAAATCTATCGCTTTGCCGACGTATATTGACGCTGATAAAGCACGCTGTACCGCAAAAAACGGCTCGCTTACGATCGTGATTCCAAAGAAAAAAGAAGCAGGTAAAAAGTCAATTAAAGTACAGGTGCAATAACCCTTAATAACAATAAAAGGCAGGGGGATTATACCTCGCCTTTCTTGTATTCGATTTTATAAATAGAGCCACGCATATCATCGGTAACATACATAACGCCTCCCGGCATTGTTAGTACATCAACCGGTCTGCCGAGTTTTTCTCCTTGTTCGGTTAGCCAGCCGGTAATGAAATCTTGGCGTCCTTCAACTTCACGTTGATCATTTAAACGTATATGCATAAGTTTGTAGCCCGTTGGGATGGTTCGATTCCATGAGCCGTGATAGGCAACGACAAGATCAAGCCACATGTCTTCCGGCCACCCTTCTTCCGGAATAAATGATAATCCCAGTGGAGCGGAATGTGCTTGCAGCTTAACTTTCGGTGCAACGGTTTGTGTACAATAATCTTCTTTTTCTCCCTTTTTAAACGAGTTGTCTCTAACCTGGTCTCCATAACAATAGGGCCATCCATAATCTCCACCTTCTTTTAAGATATTAATCTCATCCGGTGGGTTGTTGTCTCCCAGTCCGTCACGTCCCATTTCAGTTACCCAGATATCACCATAAACAGGTTCATTTGCAAGAAAGACGGCATTTCTGAGCCCTGTTGCGTAGGGCATGAAATTATCACCGTTTTTATCCATTACCCATACTGAAGCTCGTTTTTCATTTTCTTCGATGCAGGTGTCACAACTTGACCCTATAGATACATATAATTTGTTATCCGGGCCAAAATGAAGCGTTCTGGTAAAATGCCTTCCTCCGTCCGGGAGAGTTGCAAGGGTTTCCATTGTCCCTTCGGTATATAATTCTACCGCTGAAATTTTGTCGCTTTCGGCTATATAAAGCAGCAATCCATTTTGCGGATCGAGGGCAAGGCCATGAGGGTTGTTAAGGCCGGTGAAAATATCTGAAATTGCTTCCACTTCTCCTTGATCATTTACCTGTATTGAGCTGATAATTCCTTCTTTTGTTCGACTTACCCAAAAATTACCCAGCTGATCGGGCCCCGCCAGGACGCGTGCGCCAGTAACCTTGTCGGTAAAAGTGGAAATAGTAAAATTTTCCGGCACTTCAAGGGGGAGATCGGTTAAGTTTACTCCCGTGG
>WJKT01000087.1 GCA_014728955.1 Candidatus Peregrinibacteria bacterium | reverse complement strand
GCTTTGGAGGGTGTACAAAAAGGGATTGTGCGAAACCACGTGATGGTTTCTGACGATATCAAAAAAGATGCTTTAAAAGCGCTTGATAGGATGTATGAGCTTTCATAAAAGGCTATTTGTTCTCTTTTACGTATTTATGCCACATATCTTTAATAGCATCTGCGGTTGCATAAGCCAGTGAAGCAAGGGCCTCTTTAAGTTGCCTTAAGCGGGCCATTAACGTGTTAAGCTGCACGGCATCCATAGTGCCACCTTTTTTCATAACCGTTTTTACCTTCTTTTTTAAATCTCTGATTTCTTTTTTTAATTCCTTTTCTACACGAGAAGACATTTTTTGTACTGATGGGTACGGTTTTTTCTTTGATCCTTTCTGAGTACCATGTGCCTGACCATTTGATCCGGCATATGATTCTTTTTTCTTTTTTTCTTTTTCGCTAACGTTGCCGGTTGTGAACTCAGCACCTTCAATAATGTCTCCGGCTTCAATCCCTACAGCCGTTTTTGTTTCACGAACTTCATGCTCTTCCTGTTTTCGATCGATATCACGCTTTTCCAGGGTTTTCCCCTGTGCTTCAATAGTGGTATCTGGATTTCTTTTTTTATCGGCCATGGAAAAAGATTATTCTATTTATTATACAATTAAATCTTGTTTTTAGCAATTTATCGTTTTATTCTTCTGTATGCGTATATTTTATGATATAACGTTGTAGACCAATCGCCTGTAATTATAACCAATAGTACTTGTGAAAGAAATAGAAAAGGCCTACGAGGCACAAAAATATGAAGATGACATCTATAAGAAGTGGGAGGAGTCGGGAGTATTCAGTCCTCAGCCTGATACGTCAAAAAAACCGTTTACGGTTTCGATGCCTCCACCCAATGCGACTGGTGTTTTACACCTTGGTCATGCGACAATGCTTGCTATTGAAGATATTATGATTCGATATAAAAGAATGCAAGGATATGCTGCATTGTGGGTTCCCGGAACCGATCATGCAGGTATAGCAACGCAAAATCGTGTTGAAACGAATTTACTTGAAAAGGGGATTACACGTCATGATCTTGGAAGAAAAAAGTTCTTGAAAGAAGTGAATACGTTTGTGAAAGGATCGCGAAGTACCATTAGAAATCAAATTAGAAAAATGGGAGCAAGCTGTGACTGGACTCGTGAACGATATACTCTTGATGAAGGCCTTTCTAAAGCGGTTAGAGAGGTTTTTGTCCGAATGTTTAACGATGGACTTATTTACCGAGGAGATAGAATTGTCAATTGGTGTCCTCGTTGTTCGTCAACTCTTGCCGATGATGAAGTGGATTATAAAGACAAGCATGAAAAACTTTATTGGATTAAATACGGACCGTTTCGTGTAGCGACAACGCGTCCGGAAACAATCTTGGGGGATACCGCTGTTGCTGTTCACCCTGATGATAAAAGATATAAAGATATGATAGGGAAGGAATACAAGATCTCTGGCGTGTTGGGTGATTTTGAGATTACCGTTGTTGCTGATAAAGAAGTTGATATGGAATTTGGAACAGGAGCAATCAAGGTTACTCCCGCTCACAGTTTTGCTGATTTTGAAATTGCCCAAAGACATGATCTCCCCTCAAAGTCTGTTATCGATGAAGATGGGAAGATGAAAGGGAATTGTGGGAAGTACGCAGGAATGACGACTTTGGAATGCCGGAAAGAGATTGTGAAAGATATGGAAAAAATGGGGTTTTTGGAGAAGACGGAAGATTTTAATCACAATTTATCAATTTGTTATAGATGTAAAACTCCAATTGAGCCGCTTGTTTCTCGTCAGTGGTTTATTGCAGTTGATGAACCTGTAATTAAAGAGGACGGAAAGAAAAAGACTATTAAGGAAAAGGCTCTTGAGGTTGTTCGCAATGGAGATATTGAAATTATTCCGGAACGTTTTAGTAAAACATATTTCCATTGGATGGAGAATTTGCACGATTGGTGTATTTCTCGTCAGATTTGGTTTGGTCATCAGATTCCGGTGTGGTATTGCCAGGATTGTAATGAAATAACAGTTGCTACCGAAACTCCTGAAAAATGTACGTGCGGAAGTAGTAATTTAAAACAGGATCCGGATACTTTAGATACCTGGTTTTCATCGGGTTTATGGACGTTTTCAACACTTGGATGGCCGGAGAAGACAAAAGATCTTGATTTTTTCCACCCAACAGCTGTGCTTGAAACCGGCTACGACATTTTATTCTTCTGGATTGCCCGGATGATTATTATGACAACATATGTAATGAAAGAAGTTCCGTTTGAAAAAGTATATTTACATGGTCTTATACGTACTCGCGACGGGAAAAAAATGTCCAAATCAGACCCCGCTACCTGTATCGATCCACTTGATATGATTGAGCAGTACGGAACCGACGCTCTTCGTTTGAGTATGGTGATCGGTTCGACACCTGGGAATGATCTACGCCTTTATGAAGAGAAAATTGCCGGATACAGAAACTTTGTTAATAAAATATGGAATGCTGCACGCTTCTCATTGATGAATATTGAAGAGGAAGCGTTTTCAACAGAATTTGATCCTCAAAAACATATTAAATCGCGTGCTGACAAATGGATTCTCACCAAACTCCAATATCTTATAAAAGATGTTACCAATGATATGGAAAAGTTTAGATATTCGGATGCGGGAACAAAAAATTACAATTTTACGTGGTGTGAATTATGTGATTGGTATGTTGAGTTTAGTAAAGGAAAACACTTAAATCCGGTAGTTTTGTTATATGTTTTAAAAAATGTTCTTAAATTAATGCATCCGTTTGTACCGTTTGTAACGGAAGTATTGTGGGGGCATTTGCAGGAAGAAAAAATGCTTATTGAAGAATCGTGGCCGGTATTTAATAAAAAATTATTATTTGATAAGGAAGTTGAGGAAATGGAAATTTTGCACCAAATAATTTCCGACATTAGAAGTGTTCGTGCTCAGTATAGTGTTGAGCCGGCGAAAAAAATACATGCTGTTGTATATGCTGGTAAATATACGGAATTTTTGAAGAAAAACATGGCACCATTACGGCGTATGGCGCGAATCGGATCGATTGATATTTTGGAAAAAGGAGATAAATTGGAAAAGGCGGTATGTGTATTTGTTTCTGATATCGAAGTATATCTTCCTTTAAATGAGCTTGTGGATATCGAAAAAGAGAAAAAGCGCTTAATGAAAGAACAAGAAAATTTGCAAGGGTTTAAAGAACAATTAGAACATAAGTTAAAAAATAAAGGTTTTATTGATAACGCTCCAAAAGATATTGTTGAAAAAGAAAAAAAGCGATTGGAAGAAACGGAAAAATCATTAAAGAAGATAAAAGGACAACTTGAGCAGCTCTAACGTTTATTTTTAGGCCGAAAAATGCTATAATTAGGAGAAAGTATAAAGTATATGCTATGACTCTTTAATTATGGCTAACGAAAAAAAACAGGGGATTGTCCATATTCAACAATTGATACAAGAAGGAAAACTTAAGGAAGCGTATGCTTCGTGTAATAAGCTTTTATTAAATTTTCCTGAAAACATTCGTTTGAAGAAATTGCAAAAGAAAATTGAAAAAAAAGTATATAAGCAAAATGTAGATGTTGTAAAACAGGATCTAAAAAAACTTGCTCCATTATGGAAAGAACAGAGATATAAAGAAATCATTGAGCAATTACAGAAATTGCAGCAGTATGCTCCCGGGTTCAAGCCGGTTGAAAAAGAGCTTTATAAAGCTCAAAAACTTTATAAAAAGCAGCAAGTACAAAAACAAAAAGGAGCGGTGAAACAATATAGCGATCAGATAAAACACTATATCGATAAAGGAAAATATCAAGAGGCGATTACACAGGCAAAGCGATTTTTAATGAAAGTGCCAAATCATCAAGGAGTTAGCCTGCTGGAGAAGAAAGCCCGTGATTTGTATATTGTTCAACAATTAAAAGAAAATCAATCATTGCTGAAAAGTAATAAATTTAAAGAAATAGAGGAATTTCTGCATACATTGTTAACCATTAATCCGGAATCTCATAAAGTTAAAGAATTACTAAAAAAGGCGGAAAAACGAGAAACCGTAGCACTTTCTTACGAGAAAAAAGATTTTGCATATCAGTCTATGGAACATATTCGGACTTTACTGCAAAAACATAAATGGGAAAAAGCGGTGCAAGCTTTGGAAGAGCTGCTTCGTGTTGATAAGCACAACGTCAAAGCTCTAGAAATGCTTGATACTGCACGAAAAAAATTTGATAAACAGCTTACTAGGGAAGTGGTCGATAAAATAAAACAGCTTCAAAAAAAGTTTAAAGACAAGCGTGCTCAAAATCCAAAAATGTTTATACGACTCTAATAAGAGATGTTATTTCTTCAGCTTGTATTGTTCACGCCCGATTCGTTCGAATTGAGGCTTGTTTTTTAAATTGAGAATAATAGTGATTTTCTTTACCTGTCGCTGTTTGAGTACTTCTTTTACAATAGCATCCTGTGATTTTGGTTTGCCGTCTTCAAGCACATCTTCAATAATATCGGCAACGGTTCCTTCTTTAAATCCCCAATCTTTTAAAGCATAAATTCCTCGTCCGATGAGAACAAATTGATTGTGCCGGATAAGTTCGTTATGAACCGCCTGCAGGTTAATTCGCTTATTGTCAAAACTAAGCTCGGTAATTTTATTAACAATATCAACAAAATGAAGTGGTTTTTTATGTCGAGAAAGAACATAAAAAATCTTATCACGCAGTGTTCGCGGGTTAATATGACGCCATTTTGCAAGGCCAACACCACTATCAACCAGTTTTAAACGTTTATCGAGTGTAAAGATTGAAATAATTTGATTAAGTTGACTTGGTTGTACCTCTTTAATGTGTTTTTTTATTTCGTCAAAAATTTTACTGTGAGAAACGACATCACTTTTTTTTGATAAAATTTTATTCGTTTTTTTCGTTACGTCTTTAATGAATGATTGGTCAATTGACGTAAATTTAACATGAGGATGATACGTAATAGTATTTGGAACGCGTTTCAAATCTTTATCAAGCGTTAACGACAAATTGATGGCGTTTTTATTCACCTCTACATCGTTTTTCTTAAGAATATGTATAAGCGCCGAAAAGAGATTTTCTTCTGTCATAACGCCGCCTTTTTCCTTAAGGATTTCTTTAATAAATTCATTAATGAGGCGTAATTCGGTATTATCGACATTACGTTGTAATTTACTTAAAGCATTTTTTTCTATCTGGCGGATTCGTTCTCTGGTTACATTAAAATGTTTCCCGATTTCTTCCAAAGTAGCTCGCGAGGTATTATCCAAATTGAATCGTCTTCGTATTACATGTTTTTCTTTTTGTGATAATAAAATCAAAAGATCCTGTACTATGCTTTGGGCTTTTTGAAAGGTTTTTACAGGCGTCTGAGACGAATCCATATGCACTGAAATTAAAAAATATAATTAATTTATATCAAATCTGAAAGATCCACCTCATTATATTCTCAACATGAATTGAGGAAAAGTAAATGGGGTTTACTTATGACGATTTTTGGTTCTAATTTTATGCAAACGGTGTGGGATGCATAAAATAGCCATGGCAATGAATGGTTTCAATAAGCTTAAATCCGTCTTTGTAGTCAAGTTTTTTTCTCAATATATTAATATGTACGTCAACGGTGTTGGTAAACAATCTGGCGTTTCTATCCCAGACATGTTCCAAAATTTTTTGGCGGCTTAACACCATATTGGTATTACGCATTAAAAATTCCAGTAAATGAAATTCTTTATTGCGTAACGCGATTTTATGTTCAAAACGATATGCCGATCGTTTATGTGGATAGAGAAGAAGATCGGAAACCTGCAATGTCTTTTCAGCATGTTTGCGTATAAATCCATCGAGTCGATTTTTCATATCATATGCCAATTGTCGCATAGTTGTTGCTTCGGTTGTTTCAATAATATTCTCGTGCTGCAATGACAACGAAAGATTGTTTCGCTTAATAAGATATACGGGCTTGTTTTTTAAAAACAGTAAGATTTTTTGAAGTAAACTATGATGGGTTTGTGTAACAACATCAAGCTTTATAACGGCACAATCAAAATCATTAACATTAATGGAAGATGGTTGGAAGTGATGGAAAGAAACGGGAAGTGAGTACACGTTTTCATATTTAAGTCCGCGACTTAAAAAACTTGAGGTTAGTACGTTGTCCGAGAGAATGAGAGCGTACATAACAGGGTGGCTTTACAGTACGTATAGCATAAAGGGAATAAGAAAATTATAGCAACGGGCTCACTGGATTTCCCCTTTAAAAAAACAAAAATAAGGGTAAAATTGTGCTGTATAGTTATCAACAACAGCATTATATGAAATTTCTGGGAATAGTGAAAAAACAATTAAAAGAACATGGAATAGCCGAATACAGAGCTAATCAAATTTTTAAAGATGTATTTCATAATGGGATCGACACCTACGATGAAATGACAACGTTGCCCGCGTATGTGAAAGATTTTGTTAAAGAGAACGTTCCCATTTATTCCATTGTGCCGCATACGGAAAATAATTCAGATAATGGGAATACACATAAAGTTCTTTTTACTTTGGAGGACGGGAATACTATAGAAGCGGTTTTGATGCGTTTTGAAGATGGAAGAAATACGGTATGTGTTTCCAGTCAAGTGGGATGTGCTATGAACTGTCGTTTTTGTGCTACGGGAACCTTGAAATTTAAAAGAAATCTTACGTATGAAGAAATTGCAGATCAAGTATTATATTTTGCTGTAAAAATGAAGAAAGAAGGTCAGAGAGTAAATCATGTTGTGTATATGGGGATGGGAGAACCGTTGCTGAATTATAAACAGGTTGAAAAGTCGATAGATTTGCTTCGTGACAAAACCGCCCTGCATATTGGTTCGCGTAATATTACGGTTTCAACGTGCGGAATTGTTCCCGAAATAAAACGGTTTTCCAATGACTTTCAGCAGGTGAATCTTGCGGTAAGTCTTCATGCCCCGAATGATCGTATTCGTAACACTATTATGCCTGTTTCAAAACAATTTCCGCTCGAAAACCTTATGGATGCATGTCGTGAATATACCGAAAAAACACACCGTCGCATTACATTTGAATATGTTATGCTTCATGACATTAACGATGGAGAGAAAGAGGCTCATGAGCTTGCACGGCTATTACGGGGGATGCTGTGTTTGGTGAATCTGATTCCATATAACGAAACGGCGATTAAGAAAATACAGGGCTCGTCCTCAAAACGTATCAACACGTTTAAAAGTATTTTGGAATCAAACGGCATTCAGGTGACAAAGCGTGTTAGTTTGGGGCAGGATATTGATGCGGCGTGCGGGCAATTGGCTCGAAAGCAATAACCTTGGTATAATCACACTACTTCTTTACTTTATTAATCACTGTTTTTATGAATCAAGATAAGAAAAAAGTGCAGGTTAAAATGGATCAAACACAGGAAGCGGGTGTCTATAGTAATGCTGTTTCCGTTCATGTGAATAAAAATGAAATGGTGTTGGATTTCGGCTATATTATTCCCAATGTAAAGCCAACAACCATAAAAGTTGCCAGTCGTGTAAACATAAGTCACAATACAGCGGAAAGCTTTTTGAAAATTCTTTCAAATGCCGTGTTGGATTTAAAGAACAAAAAAAGTGAACAAGCTACGCAAAATGACCCTAAACAGTCCTAAATGAAAGCCCTTATCCAACGTGTCAGCAAGGCATCGGTAACCATTGACGGAAAAACGGTAGGAAAGATTAATACCGGATTGCTTGTTTTTCTGGGTGTGGAAAAGGGTGATACTCGCGAAGATGCCACTTTTCTTATTAAAAAAATAACACAGCTTCGTGTGTTTCCTTCGGAGCGGACGTCAATGGATGTTTCACTGCAGAATGCGAAAGGAGCTCTTTTAATTGTTTCACAATTTACCTTGTGTGGTTCAACGAAAAAGGGGAGAAGACCGGATTTTTCTCATGCGGCAACTCCAGAAAAAGCTCAGCAGTTATATGATTTTTTTATTGAACAGTGTCGGATGATAGTTCCAAATGTTCAATCGGGTGAGTTTGGTGCAATGATGGACGTACACCTTGTAAATGACGGGCCTGTCACCTTTATGATTGAATCTTAAGGATAATCTGCTAGGATAACTAGCGAATATATTTATTGATTTACCATAGTTCTATGAATAATAATGTCGATTTAATGGAAAAGGTTGTTTCGCTTTGTAAACGAAGAGGATTTGTTTTTCAGGGTTCGGAAATTTATGGTGGTCTCGCCAATACATGGGATTTGGGGCCTCTTGGAACCGAGCTTAAAAATAATATTTTTCAAGAATGGTGGAAGTTTTTTGTACATAAGCGTCGTGATGTTGTCGGTATTGATGCGGCAATTTTCATGAATCCTCGCGTGTGGGAGGCTTCCGGGCATGTTTCCAATTTCAATGATGCTCAAATTGATTGTAAACAATGTAAAAAAAGACATCGTGCCGATCACCTCATTGAAGATGCATTACATGATATTAAAGTTGAAGGACTTTCTCCTGAAGATTTAACGAAGATTATCCAAGAAAACGATATACCCTGTCCAGACTGCGGTTCAAAAAACTTTACTGATGTTCGTACGTTTAATTTATTGTTTCAAACACATATCGGACCAACGGCACAAGATAATGAGCCGGTCTATCTTCGTGGAGAAATAGCACAGGGTATGTTTGTAAACTTTAAAAATGTATTGAATACGACACGGAAAAAATTGCCGTTTGGTATTGCATCGGCAGGAAAAGCTTTTAGAAACGAAATAACACCGGGTAATTTTATTTTTAGAACATTAGAATTTGATTTGATGGAATTTGAATATTTTGTGCCGGAAGATCAATGGAAAAAGAAGTATGATTATTGGCTTGAAGAAATGAATAAATGGCTTGATGTTGTAGGAATTAGTCGTAAAAATACGCGAGTTCGCGAGCATACGCAGGATGAATTGTCCCATTACTCAAAACGAACTGTTGATATTGAGTACAATACACCGTTTGGATGGAAGGAGTTATATGGGTTGGCATATAGAACCGATTTTGATTTACGTAATCATATGGAAAAAAGTGGACAGGATTTAACGTATTTTGATCAGCAATCGGGTGAAAAATTCATACCTCATGTTATTGAACCTACATTTGGCTTAAGCCGTACCCTGCTTATGGTTTTACTTGATGCTTACACTGAAGAAGAAATAGAAGATGCAAAAGGAAATAAGGAAACCAGAACGGTTTTACGATTTAAGCCTGCGGTTGCTCCCTTTAAGGCTGCAGTATTGCCGTTGATGAAAAAGCCGGAACTGCTCAAAAAATCGGAAGAAGTATTTGATATGCTCAATGATACGATCGTGTTGGATTATGATAGTACCGGAAGTATCGGAAAGCGGTATAGAAGACATGATGAAATTGGTACCCCGTACGCTATTACGATAGATTTTGATACGCTTGAAGATAATGCTGTTACGGTACGTGATAGAGATACAACAAAACAAGAACGCATTTCACTGGATACGCTGGCTGATTATATGGCGGAAAAACTCTCTCAATAACCAGAAAACGTCTTAACAATATATCAAGGTTACGCAATTGTATAATTGGCTTATTTGTGCTAAAATATTAAGAAATAAAAATAAATAAATAAACGCTCATGTGGGAGGAATTGTTAAAGAACGTTGTATGGTGGGCAATAGCCATTATTATTGGCTGGTTTGGTTTTAAGTATGTGCTTGCATTATTTCGCTATTTAGTAGCACTTCGAAGAACAAAAAAGCTTATCTATATGCGGGTTACCATGCCACGTGCCGATACTCAAAAAGATAAAGAAAAGCAGGTCGAAAAAGATTTTCGTGAAAAAATCGGCGTCATGGATCAGTTTTATCGTAATATTCATGAAATACGTGAACTTTCGCTCGGATACCGAATTCGTAATCTGATTTTCAATCTGGACGTAGTTTCTTTTGAAATGGTTGCTATGAATAAGCAGGTTGATTTTTATGTCGTAACGTATCCGCACTTTAAAGATCTTATTGAGAAGCAAATTACCGCGTACTATCCGAATGCCGATATTCAATTTACAAAACCCTATGAAGTATTACCACAAGGACATAAAATTCGTTCACACTATGCGTATCTGGCTCGTGGCCATGCATATCCTATCAAGACCTATAAGAAAATAGAGAATGATCCGCTCAACGATTTAACGAATGTTTTATCAAAACTTGAGGATCATGATAGAGCAGTCTTTCAGTTTGTAGTAAGTCCGCGATCGGATAGATGGAGAAAAAAAGCTGAACGGGTGGGTACAAAATTGTTCTTGGGGAAAGGCGATAAAGGAGCTCTTGCGAAAATCCCTGTTTTGGGATGGATTTTTACCGCTTTCAAAGCATTAATCTTTGGCTATGATAAAGTAAAAAAAGATATTAATACGGGTGCCCCCGAAGGAAGTCAGTACGTTCGTATGCTGCAAACTAAAGAGGAGGTTGCCAAGCAAATCGGTGAAAAGGCAAACCAGGTTGGGTTCGATACGATTGTTCGTATTGTTGCAACCTCTCCTACGGAAAAACGAGCCTATGATATTGCAAACAATATGATCTTGGCGTTAAATCTCTTTAAAAGCGCTGCGGCAAACTGGTTCCAGACACGGCGTATGATTATGATAGATTCAATCAACGATAAGCTGTTGATGCATACATTTAAGCATAGATTGCAGGCATTTAGACTTATTCCATTTATTTGGGAAAAAAGCTCACTGCTTGTTCCCGAAGAATTGGCGGGAATGTTTCATTTCCCGAGCAGCAGATATAATTACACGCCAACCATTCGATGGTTAAAATATAAAGTGGTGCCGGCACCGGTTGATCTTCCCGAAGAAGGTGTTTATCTCGGTGACAATGTTTATCGTGGAGTAAAACGAAAAGTACGCATTATGAAGGATGATCGGACAAGACATCAATACATCATAGGAAAGTCGGGTGCAGGTAAATCGGCATTCATCAGTTTTATGGCGCGTCAGGATATTTGGAATGGAGAAGGGGTGTGTGTTGTTGATCCTCATGGTGATTTGGTTGAAGATGTGTTGACCTATGTACCGAAAGAGCGAGCAAAAGATGTTATTGTCTTTAATCCGGCAGATCAGGAACGGCCAATGGGATTGAATATCCTTGAAGCAAAAACGGCGGAAGAGCAGGATCTTGCATCCAGCCAGGCAACGGAAATTTTTATTAAACTGTTTGGTGATGAGATTTTTGGACCGCGGATTCAGCACTATTTTAGAAATGCATGTTTAACCTTAATGGAAGACAAAGAAGAAGGCGCAACGCTTATCGATGTGCCTCGTATTTTTGTCGACAACGATTTCATGAAATATAAAGTTGCCAAAGTGCGTAATCCGGTTGTTCGATCATTCTGGGAACATGAATATGCGCATACGGGTGAACGTGAACGTCAGGAAATGATTCCGTATTTTTCATCAAAGTTTGGGCCGTTTATTACCAACTCCATTATGCGTAATACTATCGGACAAACAAAATCAGCGTTTAATTTTAGGGAAGTGATGGATACGGGTAAAATTTTATTAATTAATCTTTCCAAAGGTAAAATAGGAGATCTTAATACGCAGCTGCTGGGACTGGTTGTTGTGGCTCGGATTCAGATGGCGGCAATGAGTAGGGCGGATATGCCGGAAGATCAACGTAAAGATTTTTATCTATATGTGGATGAGTTCCAGAATTTTGCTACGGACAGTTTCTGTTCGATTCTATCCGAGGCGCGTAAATATCGTCTTGCCTTAATTATGGCGCATCAATATATTAAGCAGCTCGAAAAGAAACAGGATACGTCCATAAGAGATGCGGTTTTTGGTAACGTGGGAACGATGATGTCCTTTAAAGTGGGTGCGGACGATGCTCAGTACATGGCAAAAGAGTATGCACCGGTACTTACGGAAGCCGATGTTCTTGGTATTGCCAATTATAAAGCATATATAAAATTGAATATTAATAACACCACCTCAAGACCGTTTTCACTTGAAACTATCTGGGACACATCAAAACAAAATAAAAAAGTTGCTGAAATTGTAAAACAATATTCAAGCATGAAGTATGGCCGAAAACGTGAATTTGTTGATCAAGAGATATCGGCCCGTATTGGTATTGACCTTAATGCAAATGCCTGAAAATCACGAACAATATAAGGACACCATTAGGAATATTCGCATCTTGGTTGCTGGATTAATGGTCGCTTTAGTTATCGGCGTTGTTGGCTTGGGGATGGGTATGCGAACAATCCACGATCAGGTGAGGGACAAAGATATACAATTGCATTCTATGGCTGAAGAAATCGGTCAGCTAAAGGAAGAAAATTATTATCTCTATCAACATATAGTGGAAAACAGAGGAATTGTTCATGAAACCTTGGCGGGATTTGAAGAAGCTTTTCTGGGAACTATTGCAAATGATCAAGAAAAGCAAGAAGCGTTGCGCAATCAGTTTGCGCAGGTAAAACGTTCATTAATGGATACTTTGTCTGAAAAAGAGCAATCGCTTCATGAGCTGCAACAAAAAAACAACGCGCTTGTACAAGAAGCTTCAATCCCAAACCAGCCGGACGAAATAGTGACGGTTTTAATTCTTGGTGAGCATGATTTGTTAACCGATACTATTATTATTGCCGCTATCAATCCTGAAAACAAAACGATAAGTCTGGTAAGTATCCCGCGTGATTTGTATGTTAACGGGAGGAAAATAAATAGCGTTTATGCCGCTTACGGGATAGAAAAAATAAAACATGATCTTGGCATGGTGACCGGATTAACTTTCGATCATTATGTTGTTTTTAATATGGAAGCATTTAAACAAACGATTGATATCCTCGATGGTATTGATATATATGTTCGCGAAACAATTCGGGATCCTTATTTCCCAACGGCAAATAATGGCTACCGTGAATATGTTGTCGAAGAAGGATCGCATCATATGACGGGAGAAGAGGCGCTCATGTATGCCCGGAGCAGAAAAACCACAAGCGATTTTGATCGAAGTAAAAGACAGCAACAGATTGTTCAGGCGCTGCGGGTGAAAATAAAATTATTAAATATACTGGATGATATTGATAAAGCAATCGATTTGTACGGTGTGGTTAAACAGTATGTGCAGACTGACATAGACGTATTTGAAGCTTTACATTATTTAAGCAGATATCAGAATTATGCAATTGAGAGCGGGAACGTTATTAGTACGGACAATGTACTTTACGCTTCACGAGCCATAAACGGACAATATATTTTGTTACCGAAAAGCGGTAACTATGGAGACATACAGCGTTCGATATCGACATTGATAAAGAAATGATTTTAGTGCATAATGCGTCTTGATCACTATTAATCTTTTTTGTCATGCGAAAAGTATTCTCATTGTTATGTGTGCTTGCACTGATTGCGGGTGGATGCTCGAATCAGGAGAATACATCAATCCCTCAGGATATCGACATCACCTATTCAAAAGGGAACGCAAATGCCGATGTTGTTGTTACCGCTTATAGTGATTACGAATCTTCGTTTTGCGCCATGTTTGCTTTACAGATATTGCCGGAGTTGCAAAAAGATTATATAGAAACGGGAAAAGTTCGATTTGTGTTTAAAGATTATCCTATGCTGAATCACGAATATGCACAAAAAGCGAGTGAAGCCACTTATTGTGCGGGTGAACAGGATGAAAATCTATATTGGCAAATGCATATTGATTTATTTAGTGATCAGGAGAATCTTGACCGGGAAAGTTTAACGGCACGTGCCAATGAATATGGATTGAACGTCCAGGCGTTTGATACTTGTCTTGATACCGATCGTTATAAAAACGTGGTATTACGTAATCGAAAAGAAGGAAAAGAGAGAGGAGTAAGCGCAACCCCAACGATTTTCGTAAATGATCAGCAATTACTGGGAGTGCAGCCATACGAAAAAATCAAAAAAGCAATTGAGAAAGAGTTACCGGTGGAGGAGTAATTACCACCACACTTTTTTTAGATGAAGAATATACGCGGCAACATTTGCAAAAAGGGAGAGAAGAGGGGAGAGGATAAGCAGCGTCACAATGACTTCAAGCGGCTGGGGGTTTATTGCATATGAAAAGAGCAATGCTCCGATAACATAGTCCAATTGATCGAACGGTGGCCATGGGTGGCCGCTTTTTATACCTACCCGTCTTTTGAAAAAGCTTTTTGCAAGGTCGCCAAGTAGTGCACCGATACTTAGAGTAAAAGTTGTCCAAAAGAAAATAATCAATGTTGCGCTTTCATGAAAATCATAAAATCCAAAGGAAAGCGGCACTATATTAATAATAAAAGCTCCTATAATCCCGAATATAAACCCTCTATATGTTTTAGATTTACCGAACCATTCCTCGTGTATTGGTTTTGCAAGCGAAGGACACAGATTAAGACCGTTGGCAATAACCGGCATTGCATTGGCAACGTATGCCGGAAGAAAAAAGATAACCGAATAATAAACTAAAAAAGTGTAATTCATAGGCAATAAAATGGTGGCAGGGGTGGGGATCGAACCCACGACCTCGGGCTTATGAGTCCCGCGCTCTAACCAACTGAGCTACCCGGCCACGTGCGAGAAATATATTACGTTTTTGCATGGGTGAGTGCAAGCTTTTTTAAAAAAGGGCACCGTCTTATAAAACGGCGCCCGCGCACAATGATGCACAATGAGCATTCGTTTTGTTTGAAGCCCATCATGACGTGTTTGATGTCGTTGTCTGTTTGTGGGGGATAGTGACAAGTTGTGCATTTGCCACATTTTGATTTTGCATAAGCAATGCGATGAAAATGCCCATTGCAATAAGAATTGACGCATAGATAGAAACGGTCAGCAGTCCAAGTATCACGGCAGTCATACCGATGCCAATACAACAATATGCAATTGCCTTTGGAATGAACTTTTGAACGTTTTTTCTGTCTACCGCCAGCTTTTTCTCCACTTCATGCATGAACGCTCTTCCATAGTCCCATAAGGTATACGCCGTTATCCATATCATCGCAATGATAATTGAATAAGGAGGATAAATTGCAGCAATTATAAAGGTTATAACCGCTCCTACCTTATCGGTAAAACGAGGAAAAATCTTCAGCATGAATTGATTGGGCAATTTTACTATATTGAAGATAGTAAACAGCGTAATGCCGATCATAACGACATGGCTGATTCCTATATCAACTTCAATAAAGTAATATTCTCCCCAATAGTGGAGTAGGTACAGCATACCACCACCGAAACCGATAATATTGGTTCTCAGTTTTCCCATCTGACTGGTTTTAAATGTAAAGCCGTACTTTACACTTGCCAGCCGTATAGTACTGAGAACAATATCGCGGAAGAGGATGATTGCAAGAGCCCACAGCGGGAAGATCCCGATTGAGTAGAAATAGGCGAGCATGCTGTAGGCACATATTTTATCTCCTGCCGGATCAAAAATAGCACCAAAAGAGGATTCCCATCCGTATTTTCGAGCGACGTATCCATCAAGCCAATCGAGACCGTACAGCACCGCACCAATAATTGAGAATGCAGCATGAAGCGGCTCGTTGGTATGATACGTGTAATTAATTGCAAAAAGGGTGAGTAAAAAGAGAATAATTCTGCTTCCCGTAATCACGTTGGGAATATTTGATCTGGAAAAGAATAATGAAAAGGAATTTCTGTTCATCACAGACCAGCCTTTCTGACGACGACATCTTTCTGTATATTTTCGTAAATAGGCAGAAAAAAACCGTCGTCAGCCGATTTCAAAGAGCGGCGTTCATGATGTCATGACGAAATGAAAGTACACTATTTATTGCATATAATGCAAGGCATCAAAAAAGCTTTGTATGAATGGAGAATACAATCTTTCCGGCAATAACAAGATCTTTATTGTGCATTGTCATCTTATTGAGTTGCGGTGTTGAATGAAGCGGCTCAAAGTAATATTTTTTACCTTCTTTATAGACGCGTTTAATACATAAATCTCCTTTATAGATAATACCAAACAGTTTTCCGCTATCATCACCGATATCGTTATTAAAAACAGGTTCGTAAACGGTAATATCACCTAAATAAATACCAAATTCAGGATAATCTCTTATAAATATTCGCAATCCCAATAAATCATCGAGTGATTTTGTGTATTTGTAATATTTACGCAGATTGTGCTTTGAAAGATAAATATAATTTTTAAGATTTTTTCGTGAATCTATAATTTCCTGTACGCTTTTATTTCGTATATTGGCATGTTCAAGCATGGGGATTGCAACTACATCGTCAGACAAATCTTTTCGAATGTCGGTTTCAATAAGTTTTACGAGTTTGTCCCATTTTTTTGCTTTTTGTACATAATGCATAAGACCGGGTTTATCCTCACCAAGAAAATAACCCACGGGTTTTTTGAGATACTCTGCAATTTTAATTAATTCCGATACTTTGGGAACATATCGTCCTTTCGTAATATTGGAAATATAAGCACGAGATTTTTCAATCATTTGAGCTAATTCAGTCTGCGAGGTATTAGCTTCTTTTAACGCCATCTTAATGCGTTGCGATATAATTTTATTAAAATTTCGATTCATAGTGTGTGAATTTTACATTGAGTGAACTAAATATTAACACAGACTTAAATATTGTAAAGATGAAAGGAAAAACTTTACATACAATGAATGATTTGTTAAATTTTTAATCGGTTTTAGAGAATCTCGAAAGAGAAGAGAGAGGCTTCACAAAAAGTACCTATTCAGTGGCTGAATAGGGCTTTTTGTATTATAATGGTAGTGATTATTATTCTATTGGCTTATGACGCTTCCTAATTATATTAGTTTTTTTAGAATTTTTCTTGTTCCGTTTGCCATTGGCGCACTTTTTTTTGAGTTTCCCTACCATTATCATGTTGCTATCGTTATATATGCAATTGCTGCAGCCAGTGATTTGGTAGACGGTTACCTTGCACGCACACTAAAGCAAGAAAGCAAAATGGGGATTTTGCTTGATCCGATAGCAGATAAATTATTGCATGTTTTGGTAATGATTGCCCTGGCAACATTAGAGGTGTTTCCTTTGTGGATTGTTATGGTATTAATTGCTCGTGAACTGATTGTGGATACATCCTTAAAATATGCAACAATAGAAAAACTGTTCATAAAGCCGCCTTTTTATGCAAAGTTTAAATCATTTTTCATAGATATTGCCATACTCTGTGGAGAGCTTTTCCTTATAATGGGAATTACTGTTTTCCAAACTATTGCTTTTGTTAATTTACTTGTTGCTCTTATTTTGGGAGTTATGGGTGGGCGATCATTTTGGAAACATATTTTTAGCAAAGCGTAAAAAAACACTCATTAGAAATGAGTGGTATTTTTGGTTGCGGGGGCAGGATTCGAACCTGCGACCTCCGGGTTATGAGCCCGACGAGCTGCCACTGCTCTACCCCGCGATAGTGGGAAAGTACCTGTATGATACGCTACAAAAACCTGTTGTCAAGGATTTATCGCAATGGGTTGTCGTCAAAAATAAAGATTTTCCATTTGTCCACATTTGAAACTCCATCAAGGTTGCGAGTCATATTTCCAAATTCTTCAACTGCCTGCTCTTCGCCGAGTAGGGGAGTTGAGGCTATAACAATCATATCTTCTCCGGGATTAATTAGCCCTTTGTTTTGCTTGAGTATTTTGTCGATATAGGCATCCGAGGTTACGTAATCAAACTCTTCAACAAGTTTACGGTTTTCTTCTGCAATACGGTGATTCTCCTGTTCGAAATCTTCGATATAAATATCAATTTGATGACTCTTATAAAATGCAAGTGTCAACGAGTATAATAAATATGTGCTCAGAAGAATAAGCCCTATAATAATGAAATTCGTAAGATTTGACGGTTGATCCTTTTTTTTCTCCATGGTATGAATCTAGTCAGAAAGCTCAAAAATTCTAACACAGACTTACTATAGCCGCAATCATGAAAGCAGGTAAACACATTCACTGTATAGGAATTGGAGGTATCGGGTTAAGTGGTCTTGCTCAAATTTTACATGAACAGGGTCACGTCGTATCGGGTTCGGACATGAATGACTCTCATTTATTGCAAACTATGCAAAAAAAGGGGATTACTATTTATGTTGGTCATGATACGGCACATATTGAAAATTCCCCCGATCTGGTTATTGTTTCATCCGCTATCCCGGAAACGAATCCCGAATTGTCTTATGCGCGAAAACACGATATTGAAATTATGACATTCTCCGAAGCAATCGGTGAATATACTGAAGACAGTTATACCATCGCGGTATGTGGAACCCATGGGAAAACAACCGTTACTTCCATGGCTGCATTGGTTATGGTGGCGGGTAAAAAAGATCCTACTGTCGTGGTTGGATCGCAAGTGAAGCAACTGGATAATAACAATTATCGTCAAGGGGATGGCGATATATTTCTTGTTGAAGCATGCGAATATAAACGTAATTTCCTCAGATATAATCCAAATATTATTATACTTACCAATCTTGAGGCGGAACACTTGGATTATTATAAAGATCTGGAAGATTATAAAAGTGCTTTTAAAGAATTTATAGAAAAGCTACCCAAGGAAGGATATTTGATTGCCAATATAGACGATCCCAATGTGCGTGATGTTATTGCCGGTCAAAAAGCAAAGATTATAACGTTTTCTACGCATAATGCCGATGCAGATTTTACCATTGCCGATAATACCCTTTATAAGGGTAAGAAAAAGCAGGGGACATTACATCTTTCGGTTCCCGGCGACTTCAATAAAATGAATGCGCTAGCCGCCTATATTCTGGGAGACATTCTTGCAATTAATCGGGAAACGGTGATAAAAACTTTAAATGGTTTCACGGGATCATGGAGACGTTTTGATATTATGGGAACATATAACGGCATAACCATCATTAATGATTATGCTCATCACCCCACAGCCATTAAAAGCACTCTGAAAGCGACTCGGCAACGATATCCGGGAAAAAAGATATGTTGTATTTTTCAACCACATCAGTATAACAGGACAAAACAATTTTTATCCGAATTTGCTTCGTCGTTTAAAGAAGCTGATATTGTTATTATTCCTAATATTTATCGTGTTCGTGATACAAAACAAGATGTTACTAGTATATCGGTTGATGATTTAATCGAGGCGGTGCAAGTACAGGGCATACAGACATATCATCTGGAAACGTATCAAGAAATAAAGAAATATTTAAAAAACAACAGTGATGACATTGATATTGCCCTGATTATGGGAGCCGGCGATATTTGGGAACTGGGAGAAGTTCTTGTTGCCGACGGAAATATGTGAATCAGTTTGTTTTTTTCCATACGGTTCCTTCGGGGGTGTCTTCAACAATAACACCTTTCTTTTTGAGCGTTTCGCGGATTTTGTCGGATGTTTCCCAATCTTTTTCTTCTCGCGCTTTTTCACGATTGCCAATAAGATGCATCAGTTCATCTGAAAGCGTTTCTTTCTCTTTTGTGAAAATAACGGCAAAAACCTCATCGATTGAGCGTAGTGCGCCCAAAATTTCTTTTGCATCATTGGTTGTAAGAGGAGATCTCTTATGAAGAACATATACTGCTTTGATGAATTCAAACAAAGCGGCAAGTGCCTCGGGAGTATCAAAATCATCGTCCATTCGCTCTTTAAATGTTGCAAGCAGAGTATCAATTTCTTTTTGCACCAGGGGATGCAGTGTTCCCGGATTTTGTATGTTTTCCAAAGTGCGGACAAAATCATGAATACGTTGCAGTGTATTAACCGATTGTTCCAATAAATCCGAAGAAAAATTAATAGGGGATCGGTAGTGGGTCTGTAAATATAAAAATCGTATGACGTCTCCCGAATATTCTTTAAAAAGATCTTTGAGCGTTATAAAATTACCCAAGGATTTGGACATTTTCTCTTTATTGATATTTATAAATCCGTTATGCATCCAATAATGTGCAAATGGTTTATTGGTTGCACATTCGCTTTGCGCTATTTCACAGTCATGGTGAGGGAAAACAAGATCTGCGCCACCGGCATGAATGTCAAAGGTTTCACCCAAAATATCCATACTCATAGCACTACATTCAATATGCCAGCCGGGTCTTCCTTTGCCCCAAGGGCTGTCCCAAGATGGTTCACCGGGTTTTTCTTTTTTCCAAAGCGCAAAATCCTGTGGATTCTTTTTTTCTTTATTAACATCCACACGTGCACCCATTTGAAGATCATCAATATTTTGATTAGATAGTTTTCCGTAATCGGGAAACGTTTTTATATTAAAATAGATGCCGTCTTCAAGCTCATATGTCGCTCCTTGGTCTTCAAGTTGCTTAATGAGCTCAATGATTTGCGGGACATAATCGGTTGCGCGTGGGTGTTTTGTCGCCGGCAAGACATTGAGATTTGAGTAATCTTTAACGTAATGGGGAATAACCAGTTCGGCCAATTCGGAAACTCGTATTTTTTTCTCCACGGCATGATTAATCATTTTGTCATCAATATCGGTATAATTTGATATAAAATTCACTTTATATCCTTTATAAATAAAGTAACGACGAATAATATCAAAGGCGACGGCACTTCTTCCATGCCCCAAATGTGCATTATCGTACACCGTGGGGCCACATAAATATATTCCCACGTGTTTCTTTCTAATAGGAGCAAAAGCTTCTTTTGTTCTGTTTAAGGTATTATATATTGATATCATACGTAAAAATTACATCAAGAGACTCAATAAAAGAGAGCGTACAATTTCTATGGCAAACAACGCTACAATAGGAGATATATCAATCATACCGATACGGGGAATGATTTTTCTGAAAAACGACAAGAGCGGTTCGGTGATTTCAAAAACAAACGTGCCGAACGTGCCGCGTGCGCCCATGGGACGAATCCATGACATGATGACTCTGATCAAAATCGCCAAGATGATGATTTCACCTAAAATGTCGATAAAAAGTGCGATGTATGCTTGCATAGTTATATGTTCTGCTTTAAGTAACGTTTGAACACCAAAGCAGATTTTAGCATACTTTCTTCTTAAACTTAAAGTAAAGCTGTGCGAGTACTAAAGAAAGCAGTACAAACCATACTTCTTCGGGACCGGTTGATTGCATGGTTGGTGCGACGGGTTTGTATTGAACGTCGGTAACCGGCTGAGGTTGTGGCTCAGGAGGGACAAACACGGGAGCAGGGCTGAAAGGTATTGCACTAATAATGCTGCTCATGTTTTCACTTTCCATTCCTTCATCGTCAACGGCGACAATCGAAAAGAAATATTCGTTCCCATTGGTCAGCTCCGGGATATACCACGTTGTTCTGTTATCAAACGTATCAACCTGTTGTGTAAGATTGGCCGGTGTTAATCCGTAAAAAATAGTGTAGTGGTCTACGGCAGAATCATCTGTGGATGGTTGCCATGACAAGGTTACTTTTTTATCTGAGGATGTTGCTTTTACACCAAACACATCAGAGGGAGCTTCATTTTCTTCTTGCTCCGTGTCTTCATCTTCCATAGGTTCGTTTTCGGCATCTCCATTAATGGTTGTTCCACCATCATCATCGATTTCAATAGTTGCAATGTCTTCATATGCTCCTTCATTGCCGAGTTCGTCAACAAGAATAACATCAAGAGGGTAGGTCCCCGGTTCTGAAGGGGCCTGGATTGATGCCACATACTTTGTTTCATCAGTCGCATCTTGTTCAAGTTCCGCAATATCAACGTCAAAGACGACGGCACCTTGGAATACGGTTGGTTCGGAAGTAACAATAATATCTATAATATCACCTGTTTGTATGCCTGAAGATGGTGAAAATTCAATATTTTCAACGACAGGTGGAGAAGTATCTATACTGATAGTTACATCATCCGATGTGTCTAAAATAGTTCCGTCTTCATCTTGCATGACAACAAAAAAGGTATGTTCTCCTTCCACCACAATTGATGGTTCGTACGAAAATGTATTATCGGTATCTACTTCAGCTGATCCGATATTTGTATCATTATCGAAAATTTGGATGGTTGCTCCGACAAGTGGAGCTGTCCCGTTAATAACCAGTTCATTACTGCTGTATGTTCCGGAAGTCGGGCTTGTAATAGCTAAACTGTCGGTTGACCCTTCGGTATCGGGAGTATCATCGTCTTGATGTTGTGTTGAAGAGGCTCCAACGGTTATCTCTGTTTCACCTCTAATGGTAAAATCATCAAGATCAGTGGCGACAATAGTATATATTCCTTCTTGAGCAAAATTAAGTGACTGAACACCGCTGAAATTATGACTACCGCTATCCAGATCAACGTCAAAAGTATAATCATTTGGAAGCGACGCATAAACACTATTGGTTCCTTCAGCGGAAAAATGTACGGTTCCTGCATAATTAGGGACGGCATCTCCTTCTGAATCAACAGCGGTTAAGGAAAATCCAACATCAGCATTTGCGGTAATCGAAGCGGGAAGATCTTCAAAAATAAATCGTTCTACTTCTCCTGCTGCGGCATACGCCGTTGGAACAAAGCCCCCCACATTTGAGGGAAGACTATATGCAATTTCCAGTCGTTTATCTAAAACAGTATTAGCTGTAGTGTCTAAGAAAGAGTAGATTGCAACCCCTTCTTTGTCAGATGAAACGCAAAAGATAATTTCACCGTTCTTATCGGTGAATTGTTGTTCAGAAATACGTTGTACCGAATCTGCCATTCGGCTTGAAACAACTTCTACTTCGTGTCCTTTAATGGGATTACCGTGTTTATCGCTGAGCGTAATGGTTATATAAATTTTATCAATTCCGTTTGCGGTAGCAAGAAGTGATGACGCTTCAACTGTTGATTCCATTGAAGAAATCTCATCGGGAAAAACATAAAATGTATTGGTTGGACCTTCTTTTCCGCCTTCCAATTGTGCCGAAACGCTGTAGGTTCCCGCTTTTTTCGTATGATAATCATAGAGATCAAATTCCGCCACCCCTGTCTCATCCGATTCTACGGGTATGGAAAGTGTGTTCCCATTTGGTTTCTCAACATAAAAATGTACAGTTTTTCCGGGGAGTGTCTTTGATGAATAAATATGAGCGGTATACCCGGCAATGGTGTCGATGCCATATGCTTCAACAGTAAAAGGGTTAGCCGCGGCAAAAACCGCACTGTTTTGCGTAATTAAAAGCGCAGCAAATGCGATAACGGAAATGAGTTTTGTATAGATTTTTTTCATATGCACAGTTTTTCTCTTATAAATTCATATAATTATAGCAAAAATAGACCTAAAATGCAAAGAAGCACCATGCTTTATTGAGTTTTCCAGGTACATTTGATACGATCCGGGTTGACTTTGTAATAATTACTATGATTGAGCCAACAAAATATATTTGGATGGACGGGGAATCAATCCCGTGGGAAAAGGCAAAAATTCATGTACTTTCACACAGTCTTCACTACGGAGGAGGTGTGTTTGAAGGTATCCGATGTTATCAAACCGCTAAAGGGAGAGTGGCTCTTTTTCGACCACGGGAGCATATAAAACGCTTACTGTATTCGGCATCGGTGCTGAAAATGGAAGTGCCATATACCCATGATGAACTCATTGATGCGTTAACATTAACCGTACAGAGAAATGCATTAAAAAACGGTTATATCAGGCCGCTCATTTTTTACGGATATGGGAAAATGGGGTTGCTTCCTACCGGAGCACCGCTTCATGTATGCATTGCCTGTTGGCCATGGGGATCGTATCTCGGAGAAGAAACCATTCGGCTGCATATTTCTTCATATCGGAGGATCCATCCGCAAACAACCGATATACAAGCGAAAATATGCGGTCATTATACAAATTCCATTTTAGCGGGACTGGAAAGTGCTCATCACGGTTACGATGAAGCGCTTTTGCTTGACGGAGAAGGGAATATTGCCGAAGGACCCGGGGAAAATGTATTTATGGTTCGTAACGGCGAATTGTTTACTCCTTCAACGAAGACTGTTTTAAAAGGAATAACGCGCGATACAATTATGCAGCTTGCGGATGAAATGAATATACCGGTTCATGAACAAACAATTACTCCCGATGAACTGAAACAAGCAGATGAAGTTTTTCTTACCGGAACCGCTGCAGAAATTACTCCGGTTCGGGTGATTGACAAGGTAAGTATAGGGAATGAAAATATTGGTCCTGTAACTCATTCTTTAAAATCTCGATTTACTGGTATAATCAACGGTGAAGATATTCTGTCTACTAATTGGCTTTACTATGTTTAGAACAATAAAAAAATGTGTAGCTGCCGGTGCGCTCCTATTATATGTACTCCCGCTTGCGGTATATGCACAAGATACGCCCGCTATCGAAGAGTCGACTCCGGAAGAAGTAACGTTTGAGGTGCAAATGACGGCTCCGGAATCTATTCAGATTGATAAGAATATTATTTTTGATGCCGCAAAGACAACACATCCCGATGAAGATGCATCTATCACATATAATTGGGATTTTGGCGACGGCAATAAAAAAGAGGGGAGAGAAGTTGTACATACTTATACGACGTTGGGACAAAAGACAATTACACTTTCTGCAAACGACGGAACGGAAACAAAAACCATCATACGTGACATTTTTGTATATAAAAAGATTATTGTTTTTATTACCGATAAAGCGGATATCAAAGATAGGGTTGAAGGATTTAAAAACTACGCGAGAGATAGAGATACCGATATTTTGGTATATGAAAGTTACGATAGCGCGACTGAATTTATTACTGAAGAAATTCTTGAACGTAAGTTGAGCGAAGCTATCGGAAATTTAAAGAAAATTGATGAAATTATTGTGTGGACGGAAGGGCATTCCGGCCTTAATGCACTTTCACGTGTTAAGCAAAATCAAGCTGACTTGGAAGACCCCTTAACGTTTGATGACAAGACCATTTTGGTTGTTTCCGATGATGATCAGGCTACCGCTCAATTGCAACGTCAATATGAACTGCTTAAGCCTGACAACATTGTCTCGGCAAAAGAAGCTGCCATTTATGCCTTTATAGAAAGTGCAACAGCAGAGGAATTTATTCAACGCATGGAAAAAGACGGATACGATTATCAATTAACCAATGCGCAAACAGGGCAACTCCAATTATGGAATTTTATGTCTTATTTTGTGAATTACTTGATTGACAGCGGTATTCCGGCAAATACCGTTATTCTTATTCTTATGCTGCCTGTTATCGCCACTATGGTTTCTATTATGAAGCAAGTTGTGGGGCTTACCACCTTTGGCGTTTATACTCCGACAATTATTACACTCACTTTCTGGATTCTGGGATTAAAATTCGGGCTCTTAACGCTTCTTATTGTATTTTTGGTGGGAACGGGTGCTCGTTCTGTCTTAAAACGCTACAGGCTGCTTTACGTGCCGCGAATGGCTATTGTGCTGACATCGGTTGCTATTGCTATTCTCTTTATGCTGATTATTTCTATTCGATTTAATTTATTTGATGCACAGTTCTATTCGTTATCGATTTTCCCTATGTTGATTTTAAGCACATTAACGGAAAAATTTGTTAATGTTCAGGGAGGGAAAGGCTTCAGAAAAGCAATTATCTTAAGTTTGCAAACCGTATTTGTTGCAATTGTCGCATATATTGTTATTGGCGGGGCAATTGACCTGTATCTTTTCAAAATACATTTTACCGCCCTGCAAGGGTTTATGTTGGCATATCCCGAAGTTATTATTTTAATCATCTTTATTAATATTTTCCTCGGTAGATGGACGGGGCTACGGTTACTTGAATACGTCCGTTTTCGTGAAGTGCTTCGGCATGTGGAGGAGGAATAACCGTTATCTATGTTTTTTAATGGAAAAGGCCTGCTTGGCTTAAATGCTCGAAATTTAGAATATATTCGGCCATATAATAAGAAAAAAACTATCAAACTGGCTGATGATAAACTGAAAACCAAAAAGTTTCTGTCGGCTCGTGGAATTCCCGTTCCCAAGTTATATGGTTCGATTCGTACAAAAGAAGAATTGGAAAAGTTTGATTTTTCTTCATTGCCAAACGCTTTTATTATTAAGCCTAATCATGGTTTTGGGGGCGAAGGTATTATTCCTATTGTAAACAGACGCGAAAATACGTGGATAACGGCATCGGGAAGAAAACTTGATAAAGAGTATTTAATAGATCATATTTCGGATACTATTGATGGGCGATATTCGATTTCGAATGTAGGGGATAGCGCGTTTTTTGAACAATTGATTATTTCTCATGAAACATTAGCAAATTATGCCTATCGAGGACTCCCCGATATTCGTGTTGTTGTTCACAACCTTATCCCGGTCATGGCGATGCTTCGATTGCCGACAAAAGAATCATTGGGTAAAGCTAACTTGCATCTGGGGGCTGTGGGAGTCGGTATTGATATTGCAAAAGGGGAGGCAACATTTATTTCATATAAAAACAAAATCATTGATGATATTCCCGGTGTCGGGCCCATAAAAGGATTAAAGATTCCTTATTGGGAGGACATATTGATGATCGCCTCACAATGCCAGTTGATAACTAATTTGGGATATATGGCGGCCGATATTTGTATTGATAAAACATCCGGTCCGGTACTCCTTGAAATTAATGCTCGGGCGGGGCTTGGTGTACAAATTGCCAATCTTGCTCCGTTAAAAAAACGCTTACAACGTATTGAAGGTGTTAAAGTAACCAATCCCACAAAAGGTGTGCGGATAGCAAAAGATATGTTCGGAAATGTTGTTGAAAAAAATATCCATCATGTATCTGGTAAAAATGTTATCGGTATTGAAGAAATTGTCGATATTTATTTGAAAGATGGAACAAGGCGAGTAACAGCGAAAATGGATTCCGGACGAGAACGCTCTGTTATTGATGAACGATTTGCAATAGAAGCCGGGTTACTTGATGATGATCAGGGATATGATGATGAAAAATCAACCACCAAATTAAAATTATCTATTGAAGGAGAGCGAATTCAGACGGTTGTTGATATCGAAAAGATAACCGACCAAGATTATGAACTCATCGTGGGGAGTCGTGATCTTTCAAACTTTTTTATTGATCCGTCACGGAAAGATAGAGAAACGGTTTTACCAACGGCAAAAACCGTAAATATTGAGAAAAAAGAGACGCCGACAACTACCGGAGATAAGAAAAAGACGATCAATTATCATGAAATAGATCAGCATCTGATCAAAATCGATGAAAAATTAAAGCTTCTGTACCACTTGCGCCCAGTAAATCTGGAAGATGAAAAAAACGCCTTTTTTAAAAACTTCAAAAAGAATCCACAGTTTATATATCCGGAATTGAAATTTGATTTGTATGCATTGAAACGTGATTTGAGCGCTATAAACACAGACCAATCAACATTAGGGAAATTGTTTGCTAAGAAAAAGCAAGAAATTGAACGAAAAATTCACCTGCTTGAATTTAGAGGGTTTGCTGAAGAGTTTACAAACGCTTCCAAGCAGCTTTTTGGTGTTCCCGATACCAAAATGGTTGATCGTGCACGTGAATGGATTACCAAAACATCGGTGACATACAAACAGGAAAAAGGAACCATTGAAGCTCCCGAAGCTAAAAAAATTATGGATGAAGTCTTTCATAAGTATGGATTGAAAAATTGGCAGGTTAAAATTAAAGAACATATGGTTTCCGATGCCATTGCAGGGAAAAACAACCGTTTGTTTATTAGAAAAGGGGCTTTGTTTACGGAAAAACGCATTGAAAATCTTATTGTCCATGAGATAGAAACACATATTTTGACCGCGGAAAACGGTAAGGGGCAATACTATGAATTGTTTAACAGAGGACTTGCCAATTATTTGGAAACACAGGAAGGTTTAGCGATGTACAATATTGTCAATCAGAAAGGTGATGAGGATACGAATCTTTATGTTTCTATTTCATTGGTACTCGCCGTTGATTATGCGTTGAAACACTCGTTTGTTGAAGTGTTTGAAAAAATGTTGGATTATAAAATCCCACCTGAACGTGCTTGGCGTAATGCGCTTAAGGTAAAACGCGGTTTGGAAGATACTGCTGAACACGGAGGATTTACAAAAGATTTACTATATTACAAAGGCTATAACCAAATTAAACAATTTGTTGCAGCCGGCGGCGAGATTAAAGATTTATACCGTGGAAAATTCAATGCTGATGACATTGACTTGGTTCTTGGTATAGATGAAATAACAAAGCCGCAGTATGTTCCGGAATGGCTTTAGTAAATAAGCATGGCATCGCCAAAGCTATAGAAGCGATATTTCTTATTAACGGCATCGCGATACGCATTTAATATAAAATCTCTCCCTGCAAATGCGCTGATAAGCATAATCAATGTGCTTTCGGGTAAATGAAAATTGGTGATAATGCCGTCGACCGCCTTATAGGTGTAGCCCGGATAGATGAATATATCGGTTTCTTCTGTTTTTGCCGTAAATGTGCTCTTATTAATATTTGATTCGAGTGTGCGAACCGATGTGGTTCCAACAGCAATAATACTTCGGTTTTCTCGCTTTGCTTTATTAAGCAAAGCAGCACTTTCTTGTGACAATTCATACCACTCTTTATGCATAACGTGATCTTGGATATATTCACTCTTTACTGGCAAAAATGTTCCTCGACCAACATGGAGAGTGATAGGAATAATATCGATGTTTCGCTTTTTTAGTGCTTCAAAAACACGATCGGTAAAATGAAGTCCTGCTGTTGGAGCTGCAACGCTCCCTTCATCCTTGGCATAGGTTGTTTGATAATCTTCAAAGGACGCACTGGTATCTTTTATATACGGAGGATATGGTGCATAGCCGTTTTCAGAAAGCCACTGAGAGAAATTCCCTTTCATATCAAAATTGATATCGCGCGTACCGTCAGGATGTATTTTTTCTACACATCCGGTAATAGAGGTTTGTCTCCCTTTAACACGAAATGACGTGTTTCGCGTAAATTTTTTCCCCGGTTTAACCATGCATTTCCACACATGAGGTTTTTTCTTTTTAAGGAGCAACAGTTCACCTTCCTTATTATCGATAACGACATACAGTCGTGCCGCGATAACTTTAGTTGTATTAATAACAAGCACACTATTTTCAGGAAGCAAAGACGGGAGTTCGAAAAAATGATGATGACGAATGGTTTTTTCTGTACGGTCCAAGACCATCAATCGAGACCTGTCTCGCGGAGAGATGGGGTTTTGCGCAATCAATTCTTCGGGCAGATCAAAATAGAAGTCGCTTTTTTTCATAAAAGATACTACCAATTAGTGCTTTTTGAGGTCTTTTTCTCTTGTGCTTGTCCTTGTTTTGAATAACGAAGAACCATAAGGGTGATATCATCTTCTTGCTGTGCGTCTCCCACATATTGAGAAAAATCCAGTGCCGTATGGTAGGTAACCCCTTCAGGGCCGTATTGGGTGGCGTATTTTTGCACTAACGCAACAAGATTTTCCAAGCCAAACATTTCCCCTTTATCATTTTTTGCTTCGGTAATACCGTCGGAATAAATAACCACCATGTCTCCATCTTCAAGGTTCAGTTGTTTTTCTTTAACCAATTTGCTGTTGTCGGGAACCATTCCCAGAGCAACACCTCCGGCAGCTATTGATTCGACTTTTCCTGTTTTGCTTCGGTAAATGAGCAGATGTTCGTGCCCCGCACCGACATACGATAACGTTTCCTTGGTATGATCCCATTTCAGCATTACCATAGTCATAAACATTGCCGCTTTAATGCGAGGTTTTAAAATTTTATTAGTGTTAACTACAATATCGTAAATACTTGAATACATCTCCGAGTACGTATGAAGCAACGTGTTAACCATCATCATAACCAATGCTGCGGGAGCACCGTGACCAGTGACGTCACCCACATAAAAATATGTAGCGTTGTCACGTTGTATGAAATCAAAACTGTCTCCGCCAACTTCCACTGCAGGTCGTGATTTTGCCACAACCTCCAAGTGAGGAACATCGGGACTTTGTGCCGGCAGAATGGATCGCTGAATGGAACTTGCTATTTCAAGTTCAGATGACATTCTTTGCCCCTCTTTAAGTTTTTGTGAAATACTCTCGAGATTTTGTGTGATTTCATTAAAAAATTGAGCAATAATGCCAATTTCATCAATACGTCCGGTCGTTATTTTTTTATATGAACGCCCCGTTAACAATAATTTCATTTGTTTAGTGAGAATACGAAGCGGCCTGTTAACATACGTATGAAGAAGAATAATGAAAATCAGTAAAAGGGCAGCGCCGCCCGCTAAACAATAGGGAAGCGGAATACTATATGCAGTGTCCCAATAGTAATAAGCCGCATAACCGCCCGCACCTCCCAGCAGGAGAAGCCACAGAGATATCCTTTTTGTAATACTTTTTCGTATCCAGGTAATCATAGAAAAATAATTTATTGACTGAGATTGGCTTTCATTTCTTCTTCATTTGCATAGCAGGTAATAATTTGGTTAAGCCCAACTAATTGAAAAATATCCATAATACGATCTGAAGCATGCACAATAACCACTTTTTTATCCATTCCCGACAATCGATTATAAATATCGGTTAAGTAGCCAATTCCTTCACTATTAATAAATTCAAGATGTTCCAAATTCAGTACCAGTGTTTTTTTCTGAAGCGTTGAAAGCACTTTTTCCATAGATTCACGTAGAGAATCTATGGTATCTCGATCAACCTCTCCTTTAATAACGATAGTTTGATAGGGGTCATCTGTTGTTTCTTGAGGTAATACTTCTATAGTTGCCATATTAAGCGGGATTAAATTGTATAGCTCGATTATATTCAATCGATGTGCTTTGCAGCACTCTGTTAACATTTTCCACTTCTTCATGCTCATTGACAAGTTCATATGCACTTCGAAGCTTCAATAAGGTTGTTGTGTCAAGCTCTTCTAGTGTTTTTTTGTGACTTTCAGATAACAAATGATTGATATATACAGAGACTTTTTGATTTATTTCTTTACGCATATAGGTGCGCATTTTTTTTGAAACTTCCCATTGAATTAAATGAACCAAACGTTTGCGTGATGAAGGGTCGTAGACAACGGTATTGGTAATAATGGGTATTCCATCGTATATATTCATTTTTGCCAGCGCAATGGCGGCTGCAAGTCTCTCATCGTCATCTGAGGAAGAAAGAAGAGCCAATAACCTGTTTTTTTCATGCAGCGCTTTAATTTCACCAAGCACATGATACGCTTCTAATCGCTCAGCTTTTTCTTTACTGAAAAGCATATTTTTTATCTCCTGCAACAACTGCATCCGATATCGTTTAAATTGCCAAAGTGCAACAATAGTGCGTGACCGGATAATTGGCTCTTTCGAATGTAAAAACGGCATAAGATAATGTGCAAGCGATATATCATTAAAATTTCCACATACTTGAATTGCATCTACTTGGTGTTTTTTATCACTGGATTGTAAAAGAGAAATCAAATAAGGGACAATATCGCCTTTATTGTGTTTGGTGAGTATTGAAATAATTAATGATTTAATGACAAAATCATCTTCGTCCAAAAACATCTTTTTCAATAAATCATTTGTTCGGTGATTTGAAAAAGGATTATTTTGACCTTTCTTTGAGAAGGTATCAAAAGCATCCAGGGCAATAAGTGCCGCCTTACGAACAGCGGGATTGCTATGGTTAAGTGAATCGGTTATTTCAATAAGTGATTGAGGATCTTTGATATGCCCAAGTGTTTCAAGAATTTTTATGCGAACTTTATCATCAATATCGTCTTTATTGAGCATTCTTGTAAGTATATCGGTTGCGTTTTTATGGCCCCTTTGTCCTAAAATTTCTATGCCGTTTAGTTGTAGTGACAGTTCATCAGACCGTAGTAGTGTTTTAACGGAAGTCTGCGTGTATTGTTTATCATTTTTAACCAAAACAAAAAGCATGATCGCCATAATTATGGCCATGAGAAGAGTTATGCTTTGCGTGAAGGTTGTGCCACTAAATATCCGTTCAAAAAGCAGCAGCATTCCCATGCCGAAGATAGTTCCCATGGGACGTGCAAACCCTTCCAGAAGTTCTCGTATTTGTTCACGAATTTTTGGTTGAATGGCATAATATGAGGAATGGTAGGCATTTTTAAAAATAACAAATGTCATTTCATAATTGATACGTGTGAGTAGAGCAGAATGTATACCAAAACGGAAAAATAGTGTTCCGATACTCAGTAGTGTTACTACCGGATGTAATAGCAGTGAAGAAATGATGCCAAGTGAAGAAATAATCCTGCTAGCAACAAGCAGTTGCATTAATAGAGCGACCGAATGAAACAGTACTTGGAGGGACCCCAACCCGTGAGTTAGTTCTTTCTCAGCGCGAAGTCCCTCGGGGAGATGGCCGAATAAGGCTTCGATAAACTGAAATTCAAGTAAATTTGCAAAAACCCATTGGCATAAAACAACAACCAAAAGAACTTTCAAAAAGGGTAGCCGTCGTACGTGACGAATATTATTTTTGATTTCCTGCAGATTGATACCAGGATTACGCTTTCTTTTTTTAAAGTGAATAAAAGGAAGTTTTTTCAATAATTGACGATGAAAGACCATAAGCGGCACAATCATAACCAGAATAATAACCAAAAAGTTTAAAAGATGTGCGGTCGATACACTACCTACATAACTGGTAATGAGAAGACCACCGACTATCCCACCAATTGTTTCAGCCGATTCAATAAGCGGGAATGTTCGTTCGCTTTCAAGAGGGGAGAATAGATCCTCTATAAAACTGGAATTTAATATATACAGTTGTGTAAAGGCGACAGCCAATCCTGCAACTGCAAGGAAAATAAACAATGTTTCGCTATAATATGAAAGCAGCCCGGCACATAAAAAGATAAGCGCTCCACCTAAGGCAGTCGCTATAATCATGGTATCTTTTCTCATTTTATCGAGTACAAACGAATAGGCGAGTGCACCGAGAATATTTAAAAATGCATATAAAATAAAAAATAACGGCAATGAAAGAATGCCGAAACGTGTGGCAAAAATGGATAGCAAAACAGTCCATCCAATAATAAAACCCGTCTTATATAAAAATTGCAAGCTCCAAGAAATGGCTATACGAGGCCACTCATCACTTGTAATATTCATGAGCTTGTTAAAAATCGTACGGGATATCCATGAGTGTTTTTTGTTTTTTCGCCCCACGTTGCTATAAATGTTTATTTTTATTCACTATTATTATACAATAATAGGTGTTTTTTGTCTACGTACGATTGACATATTATACAAAGAAACCTTTTCGCACTTTAACTTCGAAATTATTTACAACATGGAATTTTTTATTGTGCTTATCAGTACCGGTATAAAGAATAATGTGATAAATGCCGGTTTGAGCAAAGGGGATAGTAAAGTGAAACGTTTTTCCTTTCGCATGAATAAGTTTTTCATAAAGAGGTTTTTTGTCGTCCGGATTTTTTTTAACTTGATAGATAATATCTCGTGGCGCAGAAAAAAAGAATCCGTGCATGGTAAGGCCTTTTTTCATACGAACTTTTTTTCGAATCTTTTTGGTGAATACAAGTGTTCGTTTGGCAAAATTTTGAGTAAAAAAATACGATTTATCCATACCTTTAACAATACCGATACCAACACAGTTATAATCGCTTTTTAGAATGTTGGCCCGATGTCCGGGACTGTTCATAAGTCCTATCTGGGCACGTTTAACCGGGATTTCATAGCCACGGATTTTGGCTAAATTTTCACCGGCAATAACATCGGTGATACCGGCTTGATCAAGACGATCAAACGGGGTTTCCCCCATAATATTTTCATGTTCAAAATAATTTTTTCGTGCCATATCCTTGCTATGACGGCGCGCCACATCACGAAGATCCTCCTGCATCCGCAATGCTCGCAAACCATGTGTTTTTCTGTCTTTATTAACTAAAGACAACATTTTCCATTCCATAGTACGAAGAGACTTCGGTAGAAATAAAAGACGTAATGCATATTTTATTTTCTCCCACAAGGTCATAACAGGGGATAATTAAATGTTATTCAGTACGTGTCCCAATTTTTCTTTTTTAGTTTGTAAATACGATTGATTGCTTTCGAGAGTAGTCATTTCTATAGGAACACGTTCAACAATATCCAGTCCATATCCTTCAAGACCAACAATTTTTCGTGGATTATTGGTAAGAAGTTTCATTTTTTTTATGCCCGCATCGGCTAAAATTTGTGCGCCTATACCATATTCTCGCAAATCATCATCAAAGCCCAGTTTTGTATTCGCTTCAACCGTATCATATCCCTGATCCTGAAGTCGATACGCCTTTATTTTATTGGTTAACCCTATACCGCGTCCTTCATCTCGAAGATACAACAATGCGCCTCGTTTTTCTTTGGCTATGGCATGTAAAGCATAATCCAATTGCTGTTGGCAATCACACCGTATTGAATGAAATATATCACCGGTCATACATTGCGAATGAACACGAACCAGTACCGGCTCATCTGTTGTAATATCTCCCATGCTCAGCAATACATGTTCTTTGTTTGTTAAAGTATCCTGATACACATGAATATCAAACAATCCGTATTCAGTTGGCAATGATGCTTCTGCAGTGTTCGAAACAAGTTGTTCATGTTTTCTGCGATAAGCAATTAAATCGCGTATCGAAATCATGACCATATCATGTTTCTTTGTAAATGTGATTAAATCATCAAATGTAGCCATACTTCCGTCATCATTTGCTACTTCACAAATAACACCCGCTTTAGGCAAACCCGCCATTTCAAGCAAGTCCAAACATGCTTCGGTATGTCCCGCTCGTACCAAAACCCCACCATCTTTACCACGAAGAGGGAAGACGTGCCCCGGCTTAACAATATCATGTGCCGTTGTTGATTCTTGTGCCAACAAAGAGAGCGTATGTGCACGATCATGTGCAGATATACCTGTTGTTATATTTTGTTTTGCATCGATTGATACGGTAAAATTACATCTGGTACACTCATTATTGTTGCTTACCATTGGAGGCAAATTCAACCGTTCGGCAATTGACTCGCTAATGGGTGCGCAAATAAGGCCACGCCCTTCTTTAGCCATAAAATTAACCTTTTCGGGAGTAATATGATGTCCGGCACATACTAAATCTCCCTCATTTTCACGATCTTCACTATCAACAACCACGATAATACGACCGTCCGAGACGGCCTCTATCGCTTCTTCTATAGTATTAAGGCGATTCATGTTAAATAGAATATCTCACGAATTTTTCCAGCTTGATATTTTCACCAATCTTGGTAATTGCTTCTTTAAGCAATTCTTCAACAGTTATGTCGGGATTCTTTACAAATGGTTGTGTTAACAGAGCCATTTCTTCACGGAATTTATTTTCTTTTCCTTCCATAATTTTATCCCAAATCTTTTCCGGTTTCCCTTCGTTTTTAAGTTGATCTTTCCAGATTTCTTTTTCTTTATCGATTAATTCAGCGGGAACTTCATCCGGTGTTAAATAAAGAGGACCGGCTGCAGCCACATGCATCGCAATGTCGCGAGCCAGTGTTTGGAAATCCTCATTTTTTGCAACAAAATCGGTTTCACACCCTAAATGAACAAGAACACCGATTTTATTATTGGAGTGAATATATGAAGCAATAACTCCCTGTCCGGTTGATCTTTCAGCTCGTTTTGCCGCTTTTGCTTCACCTTTTTTACGTAAAATATCAAGTGCCTTATCGGCATCTCCATCAGTTTCTTGTAAAGCGTTTTTACATGCCATCATAGAAGCACCCGTGTCGGCACGTAGTTGTTTAATTTGTTCAACAGTAACAGTCATGATGAATAATTAGTGAGTAGAATAAAAAAGTATATTATGCTTGTGGTGGTTTTTGGTTTTGGCCGCTATTACTACTGTTATTAGTAGTGTCTTGATTCTGTTGTGGTGTAGGAGGAGGAGTTTGTTGTTTTGTTTCTTCCGCAGGTTGTTGCGGTTGCTGCTTTTGCTGAGCATCCTTTGGCTGGGCAGGTTTTGCTTCAGGTTTTTTGCCTGTTACCGAACCAATAATTGAATCAGTAGGAACTTTTTTTGCAACGGCTGACAACACCGGTAGTTCCAATGTATAACTTTGAATAGATTTAATAATACCGAGAACTGCAAGAACCGTTGCTCCAAGAAGAAGCAGTCCACCGATAACACCTATAATTGAGGGCATTGCAAATAAAATAAGACTTACAAACCATACTGCAAAAATAATTAATCCCTGAGCGGCATGACGCTTGCAAAATTCACTTTTTGGCTTAATGGCAAGTGTAACTATTCCTAAAAATGCAATGTATCCGATAGCCGCCCACATTCGTTCTTCCTGTGTTGTTTTTTCCGGCTTTTGAGCGGGAGTGGATGGTTTTTGTTGAGGTTGCTGTTTTTGCTCAACCTTTTGTTGAGCAGCTTGCTTATTCTGCTGCTGATCCTGAGGCTGTGGATTAGTGGCAGGTTGCTGTTGCTCAGCCGGCTGACTCTGTTGTGGAGTCTGAGGTTGCTGAGGTTGATTTTGTTGAGATTGATCATCTTGAAACATAGTGTCGTGTTAAGAGGCAAGGGTGGTTTAAGATTTCTTTTTGCTTTTAACGTTTAAAATAGCATCCTCCACTTTTGAG
>WJKT01000086.1 GCA_014728955.1 Candidatus Peregrinibacteria bacterium | reverse complement strand
GCAATAAATGCTTTACAAGAATCATGTTCTTCCTCCCCCAACAGAATACCTGCAACTTCATCAACAAACCATTCTTGAGATAATTCATAATAACCAGAGTAAGTTTCCATACACAAACCTGCTAATAATATATGCTATCGGAAGATATTTCTAATACTTATTTTCAGATTTGTCAAGACGACGAGCAGATATGAAAAGGGGGGCCGCCGCTGCAGCCTCCGCAAGCAGTGTTATTTCTCTTTATGATGCTTAACAGGACTCATTAAAGCTGGTTGGCGATGCGTCAAAGTTTGACTTTGCACATCATACACGCGCGCTTCTTCCGTCCTATCGTCAAGCTTATCAAACATGAGCAATAAAACACTAGCTCTTGCTTTAGGCTTATCGCTAGACATAACGTATCTCCTTTCTAGAACTTGCCTTGCCACAAGATCCGAGAGAATTATAACAGTTTTTTAGAAGATTGCAAGAGTTCGGTTTTTGACAAAAAGCCCTTTTAGCTGTAAAGTAAGCTCCTTTAACCTTTACGGATGAACAAGAAAGTACTGATTGTTAGCCATCGAGAAGGATTTGAAAGTGATTCTGTAATCGATGAATTAAAGAAACGAAATGTTGATTTTTTCCGATTCAATACTGACGAAGGAGAATATGTCTCTAAGATATCTTTTTCAATTAGAGATCAGATTCAGCTGCTCTTGAAGTGTGATAACAAACAAGCACGAGCACATGAATTTACATCGGCATGGTTTCAGCAAACATACCCCTACTCCATAGATTCCATGTCGCCGGTTCAAAGCCTGCAAAGGGCTACCCTTACCGCAGCTTTTGATGCAATAGAAGAATTCACCACTTGTCCGTGGCTTAATCGACCAAGCAGTGTGCAAAAAGCATCAAACAAAATTGTGCAATTAAGAACTGCGAAACTCAGCGGAATGGAAATTCCCGAAACAGTTGTCTCCAATAACCCTCAACACATACAACCGTTTTGCACTACAAAACCATCCATAATGAAAAATCTCAATACACCATGGTATTCAGATGAAGAAGGGCTTAAAGCGGCATATACCAAAGCTGTTTCAAAGGAGATTTTACAACAAAAAGAGGGATTGCAATTTGCTCCAATCATTTACCAGCACACTTTAAATAAGCGTGAAGAATGCAGAGTTTTCTCTATCGATGAAGAATGTTTTGCAATAAAAGCTCCTTCTTCAAGCACCTTAACAGACATAATAAGAAGAGAGAGAACAACAGGTGAAGGTTTCACAAGAACAACCTTCCCGGATGAAGAAAAAGATAAGCTCATGCAATTCAAAACCGCACTCGATATCGATACATGCGGCGCAGATTATGTAATAGATGATAATGGGAAATGGATATTTCTTGAAGCTAACACATGCGGAGCATGGTGGTGGGTTGATCAACATTATAACGGACAAATCAAAAATGCTATCGTAAAATACCTTATGCAGTAGCACTATTCCAAGCAACTTGTCAAAACCCGAAAAAGGTGCTAAAGTTTAAACACATTCAGCCCAAATTTTCGTTTTTTGTCTGAATCATGCTCTTTGAAAGACGTTTTTTCTGTTTTTTGTTTTTTTTGAACATACAACACTATCATCATTTGATAGAGAAAAGTGAGTTTTTTATGACTTATTTTGCACGTCCACTGAATGTTTTTATTGTTTTCTTTTCTTTAATTGCTGTCGTTTTCTTGGCAAATTGCTCACAGCTACCGGAAGGTAATTGCAAAGATGTTAGCCCTACTTGCCAGAAAACCGGGACCAAATTCAATAAGTCCAGCGGTAATTACTTGACCACATGGAGGATTTATCCCAACTGCAGTAGCAATTCCTGTCTTGAATGGGTTAATCTTACCATTAAAGCTCCATACGGCTCCAAAATTGTCAGCGCATACCTGTGGAGTACCAGTCTAGGGACAGAACCCGGTTATGAAAACATTGAATGCTACGTAAACAGTCCCTACCCTACATCCGTGCTTAATGTAAGTTGCTATGTACTTGGGACAACATACCAATTGCTGGAGATTGAACATACCTCCTCAGCAAAACCGTATATTTCCGGTAGATACACTCTGTGTCACTAGCAGACGTTGTCATCTCCCGACCCTAGCTTCCCTTTAGCTAGAATAGCTTTCTTACACGAGACAAAACAAAGAGCATTGTTTAAAACGTCATCAAGGATTAATCCTTATCTCGGTCTATTGCGACATTCTTTGCAATCGTCACAATAGCATGATTAGGAAGCTGTGATAGAATGAAAGATTCGCCTGAGCGAATACTTGTCATTTTTATCCAAAACCAAGGGAGATGTCCGCATGGGCATCTTTTTTATTTATCGTATCAAAAATTCAAAGATTTATTCAGTTACAAACATAAGAATAATGTCAAATATTATGCTATACTCAATACTGTTTTAATAAAGGCCTATGCTCACTAAAACCGATTATAATCGCTATCTTCAGTGTCCTAAATATCTTTGGTTAAATAAAAATCGCAAAGAACTCGCTCCTCCTGTAACCGAAACGCAGCAGGCTCTTTTTGACCAAGGATATAAAGTGGAAGCATACGCGCATAATCTGTTTCCGGGCGGCGTAGAAGTGAAGGGCTGGTACAAGAAAGGTCGCGCCGAAACGCAGGCATACATCCGCGAAGGCCACAAAACCATCTATCAGGCTAACGCCATGACAAACAACCTATATGCAAAGGCCGATATTCTTCACTTTAACAATCAAACCAAAAAATGGGATCTTTACGAAGTCAAATCATCAACAAGTGTTAAAGAAGAGCATATTCCCGATTTGGCTTTTCAAAAAATCGCACTTGAGCGTGACGGAATTCCAATCGGTAAAACGTACCTCGTACACATAAATAAAGAGTACGTTCGACAGGGTGAAATTGATCCGAAAGAACTGCTAAAAACAGAGGACCTGACCGAGGCAGTGAATAATGAAAGGAGTTCTGTTGAGGCAAATATCCCAAAGACGCTGGAAATAATAAAATTTAAAGAAGAAGTTAAAAAACGCATTGGAAAACAATGCGATAATCCATATGAGTGCCCGTTTAAAGCGTATTGCTGGAAGGACCTACCGGAATACAATATTTTTAATTTACAACGTATCAGCGAAAAGCAAATAACACAGCTGCAGGCGTTGGGAATTGAGAAAATTGCGGATATCCCCGATGATTTTGAAATGAACCAGAAGCAAGAGAATCAAGTTGTGGCAGTAAAGACAGGCAAAGATTTTATTGATACGCAATCAATTGAAAATGCGATAAACACCATTTCGTATCCTTTATACTTTTTGGATTATGAAACTTATGCATCAGCTATTCCCCTTTTTGACGGATTAAAACCGTATCAGCAAATGCCGTTTCAGTATTCACTGCACGTTATAAGGAGCAAAGGTGAAGAACCGGAGCACTTCGAATACCTTCATACTTCTAAAGACAATCCCCTTCCGGGCTTATTGGCAAGCATGAAAAATCATATAAGAAATACCGGAAGCGTTATTGTGTGGTATAAAGCGTTTGAAATGGGAAGGAATGAAGAGATGGCAAAGCTGTGTCCTGAGTATGCGGAGTTTTTGGAATCGGTAAACAAGAGAGTTTTTGATTTAATGGAGATTTTCAGTAATCAGTATTATATAAGTCCAAAGTTTAAAGGAAGTGCTTCCATTAAAAAGGTTTTACCGGTGGTTGTTCCGGAGCTTTCGTATAACGATCTGGAAGATGTTCAGGAAGGAAAAATAGCTTCACTGTATTGGTTTAAGCATGTCTATAATGAGTCGGCTGACAAGGAACGTATTGCGCGGAATTTACTGGAGTATTGTAAGTTGGATACTTTGGCGATGGTGGAGATATGGAGAAAAGTATTAAGACTCTATTAAAAACTATTTTGAATACATAATAATTATTCTCTGGTGGGTGCACTGGGACTCGAACCCAGGACCATTTGCTTAAGAGGCAAGTGCTCTACCAACTGAGCTATACACCCATGGAACGTGTCTTTTCGCACGCAAAAATGTATCACGATAGCTCCCCTCTTTCAAGCTGAGAAATTTTCAAGTACAATACGAGCGATCTAAGCTATGGCCCGTATGAATATCAACGTGAAAAAAACAACCCTTTTCTACACCGACACTCATTTTTACGGCGGTGCGGAGAATCAGATGTACCTGTTAGCCAAGTTTCTGGATAAGGAAAAGTATAATGTAATTCTTGTGTGTTCCGATTTTGAAAAGCTCAAAGATTGGGCGACTAAGTTCGAATCTGAAGGAATCGAGGTAATTAAGTTAAGCGTTCTTCATAAGCACGATCCGCGTCATTATTTTCAGTTAAAAGATCTGGTAAAGAGCCGGAAGATTGATCTCATGCATATTCACGTGTGGAATCCCGCTTCGTGCAGGTATGCGTTTCTGGCGGCGAAAAAATATAACATGCCCACAGTTATCACCGAACACGACCCCTTTGAACTAAAAGGGCTAAAAAGTTCGATTAAACAAAAACTTATACGCCATGTGGATTCAATCATAACGGTATCTGAGGCGAATAAAAAAATGATGGAGCATCTCTTCCCCGCTATGCTCGATAAGCTGACCACAATTCATAACGGTATTGACGTTACCTGGTTCGAATCACAGCTTCTGAGTTTTTCCGACAAAAAACGAAACGAATACCGGGAAAAGATATTTAATGCTAAAGAAAACGATACCGTTATCCTCAGTGTTGCCGAACTGCATGAACGAAAAGGTCTGCAATATCTGATAAAAGCACTTCCTGAAGTTATAGAAGAACATCCCCGAACTATTCTTGCTATTGCAGGAAGCGGTCCCCTGCGAAATGATCTTGAAAAAATGGCTATGCGCGAGGGCGTTATGGATCACGTTCGCTTTCTGGGATTTCAAAAAGACATCCCACATATTATGGCTGCTTCGGATCTATTTGTACTCCCGAGTAAGAAAGAGGCTTTTGGGCTTGTGTTGCTGGAGGCCGGCATTGCACGGGTTCCGGTTGTTGCAAGCAATGTGGGCGGTATTCCCGAGATTATTGATCATGAAAAAACCGGGCTGCTTATCCCGCCGGAAAATCCACGAAAACTGGCTGAATCAATTTTAACAATAGTTAATGATACTCTTAAACGCGATCAATATAGTGAGAACGCCTATAAAAAAATTAAAGATACTTTTGACGCAAAAATAATGGCAAAAAAAACCGCAAACCTTTATGATGAAGTACTAAATAAGAAACACGCATGAAGACAAAAACCATATATACCTGCAGCGAATGTGGCTATCAATCCCCAAAATGGGTAGGCAAATGCACTACGTGCGAAGCATGGAATTCATTCAGCGAACACGTGCAAGAAAAAAGTAAAATAAAAAGCCGTGCACGGGTTGATGCAAAACAGGTTGAAAAGCTTACCGTCAAAAAGTCAAACACTTCCGCGCAGCGAATTCCTCTAAAAATGGACGAAGCAAACAGGGTGCTCGGCGGCGGTATTCTTGAAGGAAGCATTACGCTGCTTACGGGAGAACCCGGCATTGGTAAATCCACACTCACCATTCAATTGTGCGACCAGGTAGCAAGTCGCGGAAAGAAGGTATTGTACGTTTCGGGGGAAGAATCGCAGAATCAAATTGCAGGGCGTGCAGATCGTTTAGGAATTAATACCGACGACCTATTCTTTCTGGCCGAAACCAATACCGAAACCATTTTGGAAAGCATTAAGAAGGAAAAACCTCACTTTATTATTATTGATTCGGTGCAAGTACTCTTTTCACACGACATACAAAGTACGGCAGGCAGTATTACGCAAGTTCGCCATGCCACAGAACTATTTATGGAATTTGCCAAAACTACCAACACACCCGTTGTCTTAATCGGACACGTTACCAAAGATGGAAATCTTGCAGGACCACGTGTATTGGAACACCTTGTTGATACCGTTTTATATTTGGAGGGAGACAGATTTCACCAATTCAGGATACTGAGAAGTCAAAAAAACAGATTCGGAAGCACCAATGAAGTGGGCATTTTCGAAATGCACTCACAAGGATTAAAAGAAGTAAAAAACCCATCCGCGCACTTTCTGGAAGGAAGAAAGAAACACGCTATCGGCTCCGCCATAACCGTTACACTGGAAGGGACCAGGCCTATTTTGGTTGAAGTCCAGGCTCTTGCAAATGTTACGCCATTTGGCTATCCAAAACGCACCGCAACCGGATACGACGTGAATAGAATGCAGCTTTTAATCTCTGTATTACAAAAGTACGCAAAAATGAATCTTTCAAATCAGGATGTATTTGTAAATGTAGTCGGGGGCATGAAAATCAGCGACCCATCATGCGATCTTGGAGTATTAATGGCAATTGCCAGCAGCTTTTCACAAAAAACCATACCAACAGATACCTGCTACATCGGTGAAGTTGGTCTTTCCGGAGAAATACGCTCAGTACCTCAACTCGACAAACGCGTGAAAGAAGCAAAAAAACTCGGCTTTAAAAATGTAATAACTCCAAAGCAGGTTAAAGATATTTTCTCTGCGGTTAAAACGCTTTAAATCCCAAAGAATTCTTCAGCATTCTTTGTGGTAATTTCAGCTATTTCGCTAAAATGCTTTCCTTTTGTATTTGCGATTTGTTTTGCAATCTCAACTACATAAGAAGGTTCGTTTGTTCCTCCACGATATTTTTGTGGCGCTAAATAAGGACAATCCGTTTCAACCATCATCGCATCTAAAGGACATCGTGTTTTTGTTTAGTTATTGCGATTTAATCATACCACAGTGTCCTAAATTTCTGTGTACTGTATAAAATTCTAAGCCACCATGCTTTACCAGGTAATGCTTTTATTGTATAATTTTAATATGTTCACAACAAAACAAAAAATGCCAGAACGTTATCTAAAATCTAAAGAAACAAACAAACAAATTTCGGAACAAGCTAGGATGAATCAAGCTATTAAAGATTTTGAAAAGAGAACTTTAAAAGGACTTTTCGGCAAAAACCCTTCTACTATACAACAAAAAATAATTAGAATTGCACTTTATCCTTCGAGGATTAAATCAAGGATCAATTCAAAAATTAGCAAGTATAAATTTAAAATAATGATGGAAATTGGGCAAAACCTTTGTAAATTTATGTCAAAAACTTACACATTATTCAAAAAAAAAGATGCAAAATCAGCCAAAAAAATCCAAGAAAGATTCATTGCCTATCACAAAAAAAAATCTAAAAAACTAAAAGGAGCAAACAGAGATTTTTATGATGCACATTTGAATGTAGTAAACGAAGTAATGAAATACTTATTTGACTAAATCCCAAAAAACTTTCCCGCATTCTTTGTAGTAATCCGTGCTATTTCTCTAAACTGCTTTCCTTTTGTATTTGCGATTTGTTTTGCAATCTCAACTACATAAGAAGGTTC
>WJKT01000085.1 GCA_014728955.1 Candidatus Peregrinibacteria bacterium | reverse complement strand
TTTTTCCAGTACGGGCCAGATAGTTTCTTTTGCCAGTTGAGGCTGATTAGCTTGTGCGAAACTTCGTGCTGTAAGAACACGCAAATGACTGTTCAATCCGGCATCGTAACGGTCGAATTCATTCATCGCATTTACAAAACTGAGTGCATACCGTGCAATTGTTTCATCGGCGGTTGTTTTATTTGCGGCTGTTTCCAACAGGCCTCTCCCTCGTTCATATTCTTCAAAAAAGAGTGCCAGAATACCTTGATAATATTGTACTTTTTGATCATCGCTATTAATACTATCGAACGTACTTTTTGCGTTACTGAATTCTTCCAGCCCTATGTATGCTTGTCCCAAATATAATTTTGCAAGTCCGCTGTGTTCATCAATATCAAGTATATGAAGACTCATTTCTTTCGCTTTTTCGTATTCACGTTGAAGAAGTTGTATAGCGGCGATTTTCAATAACGGTTGTTTATTTAATTCTGCTTTTTGACTTGCCTGAGTATAGCTGTCGATGGCTAAATCATATAATCCGTTTTCAAAATATACGTCCGCTTTCTCCATCAGCTCTTCGTATGACTTTGTTCGGCTTACTTTTGGTTGATCCGGGGTGGTTCCCGTTGGTTCTTCTTCCTGGGTGATCGATTGTTCGGGAAGTGGATCTTCTTGCTCTAAAAAGGGTATTGAAATAATATCAAACACATAGAGCGTAAGAATTATAAGCGTTGTTAAGAGCAGGAAATTGAGTACGGTGAGAAATTTATTCATACGTTCATGTAAAGAGATTTATTGCGATGCGTATTGCCGTGACACAAGGCGATTGCTAAGGCGTCAGCGGTGTCATCGGGTGTGGGAACCGAAGAAAGTTCCAATAATAGTTGTGTCATTTTTTGCATTTGATGTTTATCCGCCTTACCGCTACTGCACAATGCTTGTTTTATCCGCATGGGATTGTACGAGTGTAGAGGAATGTCGTGTCGTTTAATTTTTTCAATAATAACGCCGCGAGCATGAGCAACAGCCAGTGCGGTTGTAGTATTTTTTGAGAAAAATAATTCTTCCACTGCAGCAACATCGGGTTGGTGCGTTTCAATTAACTGTTCGATATCATCGGCGATCTCCATCAATCTGATTTCCAATGCTTTGCCTGCTTTTGTTGTTATGCAGCCACAGTCAACGATTGTATAATCGTCGTCTTTCAAATCTATAATGCCGTAACCGATCCGTGCTGTTCCCGGATCAATACCGAGTATGCGCATGTTTAAAAGCTTAACGTTCCTGTTTATAATACGTTTATATAGTTGTTGATACAATACGTTTTTCTTTTGTATGGGTATACAAAACAACAATTTTTTGTCCTTTCTTGATATGGTGTTGTTTTTTGACCAGCGCTTTAATATCTTGTAAATATTTTTCAGCACTAACCTTTCCCAAAATAATACTGTTTAACCCCCATAAGAGCGCCAACTGATTTTTTGTTTTTTTATGAGGAGTGATAACCGTTGTCGGTATGTATGAACGATGTTTTGCGATATAACGAGCAGACTTTCCCGACGTTGTTATAACAATAATATGTTTTGCTTTGGTTATTTCCGCAAGCTGACAGGTTTCAAAACCGAGTGCGTCATAATAATCAATGGTGTTGTGTATCGATCGGGCGGGGAGTAAATGATGGTATCCCTTTAATTCTTTTTCTACGGTTTGTGCCACTTTCGCAAAGATATTAACGGCTTTTACGGGGTATTTACCCACTGCGGTTTCATTAGAAAGCATAATAGCATCGGTATGGTCGAAAATCGCGTTTGCTGTATCGCTTACCTCCGCGCGTGTTGGTTGCGGTTTTTTTACCATCGATTGTAGCATTTGCGTTGCGGTAATGACGGGCTTTCCCGCTTTATTGCATTTTTGAATCATTTCTTTTTGCACGATCGGCACCCTTTCCGGACCTATTTCCATAGCCAGGTCGCCACGTGCAACCATCACTGCATCAGCTTCTTTAATAATTTCATCAAGATTTTTAATGGCCTGCAGTCGTTCTATTTTTGCTACAATCTGAACCGGCTTATTCCCTATATATTTTCTTATTTTACGAATATCTTTTGCTTCTCGAACAAAAGAAAGAGCTACATAATCAATATCGTTTTTTAGTCCAAAACGCAGATCTTTTTTGTCTTTTTCCGTAACGGGATCGATAGTAATGGTACATCCCGGTACATTAATTCCTTTGTTTTTTTTGATAGTCCCTTTATTTTGCGCAATACATACAATATTTTTGCCGATTATTTTTTTTACTTTAAGCTCTACCAATCCGTCATCAATTAATAATCGACTTCCTTTTTTTACATCTTTATAAAGAGATTTATATTGAACGGGTATAGTGTCTTTTGTTTTCTTGCCACAGGTTAATATTACTTCCTTGCCTTTACGAACGGGGATTCCTTTATCATCAATAGTACCGATACGTATTTTTGGCCCCTGAAGATCTTGCATGATGGCAAGAGGAACATTCATCTCATCTGCAAGTGTTCGAATTTTTTTAATAAGTGCCGAATGATTTTCATATGTTCCATGTGAAAAATTCAGACGAGCAACATCCATGCCGGCAATAATCATTTTCTTTAAAACAGACGGTTGTTCGGATGCGGGTCCGAGGGTGCATACAAATTTGGTATTTTGTACTCTCATTTACAATGTTTTTAAATCATTATTGAGTTTTTGCAGTGCTTTTTTCAGTTTCAGTTTATGGAGATCCAATATTTTTTTTCGACGTTCGCGATCATGTTTCGGAACCATGTGCAATAGCGCTTCGGTTTTTGTCTGAATATTGTCACATTCACGGTCGAATTGTTCTTTTCTCATATCGTACAGATTGATTGTTGTATCGTCACTCATAGTAAACAACGTTAATTTCTATTTATTATAGCAGAAAACTGCCTTTTTATTAAGCATTCTTATTATGTATCTAGCAATAAAAGATTATTTAACGGTAACGCTTTTTGCAAGATTCCGCGGCATATCAGGATTGTTTTTCCTGAGGATTGCCAGTTGATACGCCAGAATTTGTATTGGGATAATATTGACGATAGGGGATGCTTCACCCACTTCCGGCACTTTAATCCAATAATCAAATACATCGTGATTTTCCGGAGAAATACCAATAATATAGCCACCTCGAGATTTAACTTCTATCGCATTACTGATAATTTCATGTTTTGTTTCGTCGTTAGCGACAATAGCAATACACGGAACACCTTTATCAATCAGCGCTATGGGGCCATGTTTGAGCTCTCCACCGGCAAATCCTTCCGCGTGAATATATGATACTTCTTGCAATTTAATTGCCGCTTCAAGGGCCATGGGGTAGTTTGAACCTTTTCCGATGACATACATACTTTCGACATCTTGAATTTTCTCGGCCAGCTTTAAAATATGATCTTCATATCGCGGATTGAGCATGTCATTTATTTGACTTGCCGTGTTAACCAATAATATTTTACCCTCTTCCAGGCGGTTATCCAGTGCGTATGACAGCAATGTTAAAATAGCAAGTTGTGCCGTAGTTGCTTTTGTCGAGGCTACCGCTTTTTCCGGCCCCGCTTTCAAGTGAATGGCATAATCGGAAATGCGATCCATTGATGACCCTTCAACGTTAATAATGGAAAGCACTTTTGCACCTTTCTTCTTTGCAACTTCAAGAGCCTCCAGCGTGTCCGCTGTTTCACCGCTTTGCGAAACAGCTATAACAAGGCTTCGATCCGTAATAAAATCTTGTAAACTTGGGAATTCCGATCCAAATGTTACATTAACGTGACGTTTGGCTATTTTGGCGAATAGGTACGACCCTGCAAGGCATACTTTCCCAGCCGTGCCGCATCCCACCAAATAGGTTCCGTACGCTTTTTTAATTTCTTGTGCAATATGGGTGAATTGTTTTTCATCCTGATTGATTGCTCGGGTTATTGTTTCTTTTTGTTCGGTGATTTCTTTTATCATGAAATGCGGGAATTCTCCTTTTTCAGCGCTTTCGGCATTCCAGTCTATTTCTACTATTCGTTTCTCAATTTCCTTATTGCTTTTTAGATCATAAAAGACGGCATCGTCATTAATAATTACCATTTGATCGTCATCCAAATACATGACTTTCCGGGTATATTGCAGAAAAGCGGGAATATCAGAGGCAATAAAAAACTCATTATCTCCTTTCCCGACAATAAGCGGAGAACCTCTTCGCGCAGCTATTAATCGATTGTCTTCCGCACATAGAATCAGAACGGCATATCGCCCTTTTAATCGTGAGAGCGCTTTTTTAACCGCTTCAATATGACCCAGGTCTTTATATTCCTGTACAAGGTGAGCGATGACCTCGGTATCGGTTTCCGATTTAAAACTGTATCCTTTTTCTTTAAGTTCTTTACGTAATTCAACATAGTTTTCAATAATGCCATTATGAACAATGGCGATACTTTTATCTGCTGAATAATGAGGATGTGCGTTTTCTTTTGTAACGCCACCATGAGTGGCCCATCGCGAATGTCCCATTGCCATGGAACTTTCGGTAGGGGAATCAACCTTTTCCTGTAGCGTTGAAACGTCAAATTCTCCTATTTTCCCGACTTCTTTGTATACATTGACACGATGGTCGGTTTTAAAAGCGATGCCCCACGAATCATACCCGCGATATTCGAGCTTTTTTAATCCGTTAATAACAAGTTGAGCCGCGTTTGTTTTCTGCCCTTTATAGGCAAAGATTCCGCACATAAGAAAAGGAGTTTATACTTTGTATATATCCATTGCATGAGGATTGTGGAAGATTTGTGTTTTAATGATTTCTTCCGCTTTATTTGCATTTATATCCAGAGACCATTGTTTCCCGGCTGCGATAGTTTCAACGCCCGGTATTGAGAAATGATTGTGTATTGTTTGTAAAATGCTTTTTCCGTCCGAGTCATCTTTATTGAAGGTAAGATAATCGTTTCCTTGACGAATCGATTGATCTTCTTCCACGAGACCTTGTTCTTTTTCATAGCGGTATGTTTTTTCGTCAATAACAATAGTGGGGATTTCTTTTGCAAGGTTTACCAGTTCTCCCGATTCAATAAGTTTTTGCATTGTTTCTTTAACGTCAACGGAATCTTTCAGTGTGATTCCGAAATACTTTCGTTTTTTTAATACAAGATCATGAAATCCCATTTCATGGATGGCATATTCAATGGTTCGTTCTTCATTATCAGTAATGACAGTATCTACAAAACATTCCGCGGTTGGCGGAGTATAGTCTTTAATAGTGTCTTTCACCGTTGTTGCACGATGCTTGATGAGTGAATCTTTTTCAGTAAGTGAAAATGATTTCCCTATATAATCACGCATTGAATCAAAAATGGCTTGCCCCTTCTTGGTTCTTTCGGGATGGGGCATGAGCGACAATACGTTCCCTTCCGGATTACTGATACCCGCAATATTTGCTAATGTGCCGTTAGGGTTAACAGGGAACTCGTTACGTATAGTGCCGTTCTTGTCACAATATTTGAAAACAATTTGTTCATTATGCTCAAGTGTTTCAATAATGCCGTCGTCCATGGTTGTATAGCGGCCTTCGGCATGAGCAACCGGAACACGCATTATATGATCTTGATCATATTTGTTAAATGCGGTTCGTCCCGGGGGGACGACATTTTTAAGATAAATCCAGTCATTATAAAATCCTGTTCCCAGTATCTTTCCGTTTTTATCAACTCGTTTGTTCCATGCTAAGCCCATCTCAACATGCTCTTGATCAAGTCCGGGAATCAATTTTGCTTCCAGTACGATTTGCGCACCATTACATACACCCAGAACCGGTTTTCCTTTGTTCGCTTCCTGCTTTATTTTTTCAAGCAAAGGGTTTTTTGAAGCAATAATGCCGGATCTCCCACGATCTTCATACGAAAAACCGCCGGGAATAAAAAATCCGTCAAATTGTGCATAATCGATGTCATGTTCGTTCCATCGGATAAGATCCGGTTGCATATTCGATCGTTTAAGTGCTCGCAACGCTTCAAGTTCACAATTTGTTCCCGGAAACAGGATTACCGCAATTTTAGGGGGCATAGTTAACTGATTTTATAATTCTATAATGACATCGTTAAGCTCTTTTGGAGCTTTCGTGATGTTTAGGTGTCCAGCACCAGTTATTATTACCATATCTTCAATGCGAACTCCAAAGTTTTTGGGTAGATAGATGCCTGGTTCAATGGTAGTAATCATATTTTCTTTTAATTTGGTAGGTTTTTGTGTTCCTAAATTAGGCAGTTCATGTATTTCCAAACCGGTCCCGTGTCCCAATGCATGTTGAAAGTATTCTTCGTATCCCGCTTTTTTTATGGTGCGCATTGCAGCGTTTCGGACGCGGGCAATAGATGCGCCATTACGTAAACGCTTAATGGCTTCTTGTTGTGCGTCCAATACTGTTTGATATACTTCTTTTTGTTGTGGGGTGGGTGGGGCGGTGAACAGTGTTCGGGTCATATCACTGCAATAACTTTTATATTTTACGCCCATATCAATCAATACAACATCCCCTTTATGCAGTTTTCGTGAATTGTTTTGATGATGAGGAACGGCACTATGATCTCCAAAAGCAACAATCGGTTTAAATGAAAAATCTTCCGCTCCCACTGTGTGCAGATTGTGCAGCATAAACCGTTGCACTTCTTGTTCTGTAACACCCTCGGATAGAAATTTCTTTACGCGATGGAACAGTTGTTCGTTAATGGTTTGTGATTTTTTAAGATAGTTGCGTTCACGTTCCGATTTTATTTTTCGTAATTGCTCAATAATCTGTTTCGATTTTTTTAATCGTACACCTTTTGAAATTTTTCGTAAGTTTAAAAACTGACTATACGTTAGATAGTTTTCCTCTATGCCAAGGCTTTTAATGTGATATTTTTTAAGTAATCCAGGCCAGTCTTCTTTCCATTTTTTATTAATCTGTACAACAGTGAAATCTTTTGGAATGCTTTTTTTTGCATATTCTATATAACGAAAATCGGTAAAAAAATATGCATTGTTTTCGGTAATCAAAATAAGCCCTCTGCTCCCTGTAAATCCCGTCAAATAATATACGTTTACAGGATTGCTAATAAAAAGGGCATGATAATGGTGGAATCGTTTTCGGATTTCATTAAGCATTTTGCAGGAAATAACGTATAATATCTTCTTCTTCGGTAATGGTTTCCGGCAGTTCTTTAAGACGACTGATAATTTGATTTTTTCTGAATCCCAGTTTCTCCAATGCTTTTACAGCGTCTTTATGAATCGTTTTTGTCTCAACATAATTGGCAGGTTTACCTTTCTCCGTTACTTTGTTTTTTAAATCCAAAATAATACGTTGTGCTGTTTTTTTACCAATACCGGGTGTTTTTTGCAGTAATGCCGCATCTCCTTGGGTTATTGCATATCGTACCGATGCAGCTGAATTATTGAGTATTTCAACAGCCGTTTTAGGTCCTACTCCGGAAACGGAAATAAGTTTTTTAAATAACGTCAGCTCTTCAAATGTTTCAAATCCGTACAAACTAATGTCGTCTTCGCGCACTGCAGTGTGAATATAAAGACTGATGCCTTGGCTTTCTTCAAGCTCAGCTATGGTATTTGAAGGGAGTGTTACGGCATATCCAATAGATCCCGTTCTGATAATAACTCCATCGGGAACAATTTTTTGTACGGTTCCTTCAAGAAAAGCAATCATATAAGTAAGTTTATTTGTCAACAGCACTATACCATTTTTAATCCCTGCCACCAATCGGTAAAGTGTTTTTTATCCATAGCCTCTAATAATTGTTTCCCGCTTTTTGAACGTACTTTTTCCTTTACATTGCGAATCCATCCTTCGGTAGGGTAGCCAAGATCAAGATATTCTTTTGCTTGTAATGCTGTTTCAATTAAATCGGCTTCGTAGGCGAGTTTTCCCACAGTTGTTGTTTTTTCTTGTTGCGCATTCCAATAGGCGGTAATTTTTTGTGCGATTGCGTCGGGAAGGAAATTCATTTGTTCGTGGAGAACTTTTTTTTCGCTTTCTTCTCGGTTGATATATCGTTGTGCTATTTTATTATGATCCCCGATTCTGCTTTCCGGATTATCATGGAACAGTACGGTTGTTGCTACTTTCTCTCCGCTCACACCTTCCATTTCTCCCAATACAAAACCTATAACAGAGGCTCTGTAAACGTGTTCAGCAACCGTATCCGGAGTTTTTACGCCAGCCGCCTGGGGGCCGTTGTGATATATTTTTTTAAGCATACCAAGTTCGAAAAAATAGTCTGTCAAATGAATGTTTTTCATGAATGGGAAAGGTAACGTTTTAACAATCGTTGTTTGAAAGTCAGGAAACTTCCTTTTGTAATATGTGTCCGGATTTTTTTCATTAAATCAAGGAGAAAATGAAGGTTGTGAATAGTAATCAATCGAAGTCCAAACAGTTCTTTTTCTTTAATAAGATGATGAACATAGCTGGTCGAAAAGTTTTTACACGTATAGCAGCCGCACGTTTTCATAAGTGGTTCTTTTATGGTTGCAAAGTCAGCATTTTTAACATGGAACATGCCGTCTTTTGTCCAGAATGACCCATGTCTCGCATTTCGGGTAGCCATAACACAGTCAAACATATCAATGCCACGAGAGACACCTTCAAGTAGGTCCTCGGGAGTACCCACTCCCATAAG
>WJKT01000084.1 GCA_014728955.1 Candidatus Peregrinibacteria bacterium | reverse complement strand
TCATAGTTCCGTAAGTGGTAAAACAGATTTTTTGGTAGTGGGGGAGAATCCCGGAAGCAAATATACAAAGGCACAGGAAAAAGAAGTTTCCATTATCGATGAAAACCAGTTTGCGGACTTGCTTAATCTTCAATAAGTTCTCCTCCAAACATATCGACGGCTTCTTGTGCGGTTATACTCGGTTCCCGGGTTTCTTGTCCATCGGGTGAAGACTTGTGGGCGGTGTCGGGGGTTTTTGATTGCGAAGAAGATTGCTTTGTTGAAAGATCAACTTTTCTAAGCTGAAATTCAACTTTCGCCGTTTCATTGAAGATGGTATGTAGAGCTTTTTCAATTTCCACTTTTATCTCGTTGGTATCAATAGTTTCTTTATGAAAAGATGATGTGAATTCGATAGTGATTACCCCCTGTTCAACTTTTACGGGACGCCCCTCCTTGAAACTCATGCGAGCAAATGGTGTTTTTATAAGTTCTACAATGCGGGTCCAGTTTTCCTTTACATAACTGATAGTCAGTGGCAATTTTTTTGTCGGATTATCTCTGTCTTGTTCCGAAATATTTGCTTTGATTGATTGATGAGACCGCTCTGTGTCTACCTGAGGTTTTACAGTTGCTTGCTCTTGTTTTTCTGTTTTTGAATCGACGGTCGGCATGGGAGTCGGTGCTGGAAAGGGGGAAGTTTTTTCCGATGTTGATGGCGCCGATGGTGCTGAATGTTCGGAAGGTGCTTGTGTCTCTTGAGGTTGTTGTGTGTTTGCGTGAAGAGTTGTGCACTCTATGGTAGCCATTTCTAATGGTAATTGAGGGATAGTAGTTGTTTTTAGCCTGCCGTAAGCCTCTTGAAATACATTGATAATATGTAACACATAGGTTGTTGTTTTGGTATCGTTTTGTTGTGTTGCGGTGATCATTTTTTGGCGTAAGAATTCTAAAAAATCTTTAGTAAATTGAATCAAATCGAGTCCTTGAGCGTACAATTGTTCAATTTCGGCGAGCGCACTTTTTGTATCGTGTGCAGCAAGATGTTTATAAAATGATTCAAGTGCCGATTGGCCGCTAATCCCCAGTACTTCTCGTACACGTTCAAAGGTGAGGACGTTTTCCGTTGTTAGTTGTTCCAGGAGACCGATAGCGTCACGTAGCCCTCCTTCGGCAGTATGTGCTATGGCATCAACAGCAGCTTGTTCAGCTTCTATCTCTTCCATTTGAGCTATATACATAAGTCGTGTCGCAATAGCTTTTTTGGTAATACGTTTAAAATCAAAGCGCTGACATCGTGAGATAATAGTTTCGGGCACCTTATGTGCTTCTGTTGTTGCCAAGACGAAAAAAACATGTTCAGGCGGTTCTTCAAGTGTTTTAAGTAGAGCGTTAAACGCCTCTTTTGTTAACATGTGTACTTCATCGATAATATAAATTTTGTTCTTTGCTCTGGTGGGAGCAAAATTAATTTTATCTTTTAAATCGCGTATTTCATCTATACCTCGGTTTGATGCAGCATCGATTTCTATAAGGTCGATAAGATTTGATTCACGGATGGAAACACATAGCTCACAGGTATCGCATGGTTCACCTTCTTCACTTGGATTGAGGCAATTGAGAGCTTTGGCTAATAACCGTGCGGTTGAGGTTTTCCCGGTTCCTCGAGGGCCGCAAAAAAGATACGCATGTGCGGTGTGACCGCTTTGTAGCGCATTTAGAATGGTTGTTCGTATATGATCCTGTCCGACAAGGTTTTTAAAGTTCTGTGGTCGATATTTTCGATACAATGAGACGTCTGCCATGAACTGATTTAATGATTAATTTTGGGAATTAACGCTAGCAGAAAAGGGGAGCTTGGGCAAGAGGTAATCCCTCTTTTTTCTTAGATAAAAGCGCTTAAACGTGGCTAAATGTCAAGTTCGCGAATGCGTTCTGCAAAGTGCTGAGAGGAATGAGTGAGCAAATGATTTTCCGGACATTCATCAGTGTGTAGCTCGGATTCTTTTACCATAGAATGCATACGCTGTATGGTATCGGTAATATGAGTTGAACCCGAGGTGAGAGAAAGCGTATCGCTATTAATGGAAACTCCCATTGATTCAAGAACAAAAGGGATAGAATTATGTCCTAAATTTTTTTCTAAAACAATAAGCGGGCTGGTAACCGCATTTAGATGTATTGGCTTATGTTCATGCTTTTTGAAGCTGCTTGCTATATCAATTACACATCGTAAAACGGTTTTTTTACCATTGCAGTCCAATGACGAGAAAAATACATCCCATCCATGATCGTGTACTTCGAATGTTTCTTGTGAGCGCATGTGAAACTATTTAAAAAAATCAATTAACCTGGGATATTATACTTATATTCAGGCTTGTGTCAAACTTTGAGGTGTATTATATATTGATTTTTTTGCGTATTTCTTTGATAAATCGGTTTGTATCGAATAGCTGTGCTCGTTTCGTCATGTTTTTCATTGTATAGTTTTTTTCATTCGTTAGTAAACGCGCAAGGCCCTGTTCCATTGATTGTATGGTTGGTTGTGTGAAAAATTCTCCGGTAATGCCCGGGAGAACGGTTTCGGTTACACCACCTTTCCCATATGCAAGCACCGGTGTTGCACAAGCCATTGCTTCAACAGGTGTAATGCCAAAATCTTCTTCGCCCGGGAAAATAAAAGCACGAGCATTGCGATAATATTCAGCGATCTCTTTATCACTTTTAAAGCCGAGAAAATGTATATTAGGTGCGGCGATACTTTGCAAATAGCTTCGTTGCGGTCCGTCACCAATAATAATTAATTCTTTTCCAATTTTGTTAAAAAGATGTATGGCAAGATCAATTTTCTTGTAGGGTGTAATAGTTGAGACGATAAGGAAAAAGTTTTCTTTTTTTCTGCGCGGATTAAATCGTTTTATATCAACGGGCGGATAAATAACAGAGGATTCTTTTTTATAGTATTTCTTAATCCTTTTTTGTACGGTTTGTGAATTGGCTATGTAATGATCGGGACGGTCTCCCGCAATTTGATCCCACATGCGAATTTTATTAAGCAGTAATCGTGCAGCGGTTTTTTTTATTGCCCCCATAGCATTTTCTTCCAGATATTCATGAGTCCAATCCCAGGCGTACCGCATAGGTGAATGGCAATAACAATAGTGTTGGGTATCTGTATTAGTGATGATGCCGTGAGCAAAAGCTGAGCTTGAACTTAATACAATGTCATATGAGCTGAAATCCATTGCTTCAACTGCTTTCGGCATGGAAGGAAGCAGATATCGCTGTTTGCGTCGCAACCATTGTGGAAGTCGTTGCAAAGACGAAAATCGTATGCGGTCTCTTGGAAAGACTTTCCCTACTTTTTCTTCATCATAAAGCAGGGTGTAGATAGGAGCTTCCGGATATATATCCGACAATACTTGTAATACTCGTTCAGCTCCTCCGAGTTTTATTAAAAAATCATGGACAAGTGCTATTTGTGGTTTCTTCTTACTCATATTATGTTTTGAAATGGTCAAGAAGTTTTTTAAGAGGATATGTGTTTAGTACATCGTCTTTTTCGAGCCATCCTCTGCGTGCAATATATATACCATATTCCATATATACTCGTTGGGAGCTATGATGAGAATCGGTACCGATTACAATTTTTGCACCTTTTTCTTTTGCTTGTCGAAGATATTTATCGGTTAAATCAAGACGTGCCGGTTGTGCGTTAAGTTCCAAAGCAGTATTGTAGGTGACCGCCGCTTCGAAAATAGCTTCCATATCAAGGTCGTATGGATCTCGTTTGTTCAATAAACGACCGGTTGGATGTCCGATAATATGGACATGAGGATTTTTCATCGCTGTAATAATACGATTGGTCATTTCTTTTTGTGACATTGAAAATCGTGAATGAACTGATGCGGGAAAAATATCCATTTGCGCCAATAATTCATCAGGGAAATCAAGGCTGCCGTCGGGAAGGATATCCACTTCGGATCCTTTTAAAACAGTAAAGTTTTTATCGGCATATTTCTTATTAAGCGCATCAATATCTTTAAATTGTTTTAACAATCGTTCCGGTGTCAGGCCGTTGGCAATATGTGAAGACTGAGAGTGATCGGTAACGGCGATGTAGCTATATCCCGCCTTATAGGCTTCTTCAACAACTTTTTCAAGTGGTTGTGATCCGTCCGATGCATTGGTGTGCATGTGTAAATCTCCCTTAATATCATTCAGAGTTATTGAATCGGGAAGGGTATTGTGTTCCGCAGCGTTAATTTCTCCATCGTTTTTTCGTAATTCCGGAATAATATAGGGTAGCCCCACTGCTTTAAAGACATCTTTTTCGGTTTTTCCCGCAATATATTTTTTCCCTTTGAAAACACCGTATTCATTTACTTTTAAACCTTCTTTTTTAGCACGATTACGAATAGCGATATTATGCGCCTTTGATCCGGTAAAATAATGTAATGCCGCACCAAAACTTTTTTGCTCTACAACGCGAAGATCCACCTGGATGCCGCTACTGAGCACAATACTTGATTTTGTAGGTCCGTGAGCAAGGATTTCTTCAGTTGCGGAATAGGCGATAAAGTGATCCATAATCTTTTTGGGATCAGCATTTTTTTTGATGCTGACCAAAATATCTATATCGCCGATTGTTTCTTTTCTACGACGCAAGGAACCGGCATATTGACAGTCATGTACATGGTTGTTTTCACGAATATACGTGACCAGTTGACGTGCCTCTCCGAGCGCTAAAGGCATAAGGGTTCTTTCCGAATATCGTTTAAGATCTTGAATAGATTGTATGATGGCTTTTTCCGTTTTCTCTCCCATTCCCGGCAAGGTTCGGATTTCTCCTTCTCGTGCACTTTTCTCCAACGTCTTTATGTCTTTGATGCCCAGGTTGGAATAGATAAGTTTTACCTTTTTCGGTCCTATGCCGCGCAATTTCAACATATCCAATAACCCGGGATGAAAATGAGCAAGAAGGTCTTTGTGCAGTGTGCAGTCACCGTTTTTAATGATTTCTTCAATCATTGAGAAGAGGTCTTTACCAATACCCCGGATAGCAAGGATTTTTTTTGGGTTTTTGTGGTAGACTGTTTCAATATCGGTCGCAAGATTGCGTATTATTTGAGCCGCGCGGTGATATGAACGTATACGAAAAGCGTTCTCGTTTTGTATTTCGAGAATATCGCCAATTTCCTGAAATATATCAGCGATTTTATTGTTTATCATACGGTAAGATTACCGTTATGAAAGAAGGACTTCAATTGTTTTTTTAATGGCTTTGTTCCAGTCAAATTTTGAAAGGACGGTTTTTTGCATAGCAACAGTGGTTTCTTTGAGCGCAGGATTTTTTATTAATTGCTCAAATCCTTTTTTGATGGACTCCACTGTATGTGCGTTTACGTAGATTGCACCGTTGCCGGCAACCTCGGGAATAGATGCTTCTTCGGAGGTGATAACCGGTTTATGATAGGCGTACGCTTCTAAAATGGGGAATCCGAACCCTTCGTATAAAGAAGGGAACACAAACGCGCTGCAGTATTTTAATAAAACATGTTTTTCGTTTTCGGTAACATAGCCGGGCATAAGTACATGTTTAAAAGCCTCATCATGTATAGCATTTTTTAAAATATCCTTAAAACCGTGTCCTCGTTTCCCCGCAAGCAGCAGTTTCCAGCGAGGAAATGATTGATGAAAGCTTAAAAAGGCGGAAATAATACGTTGAATATTTTTCTTTTTTTCAAGGCGACCGATAAACAGCAGATAAGTATCTTTTTTTGATAGACCCATTTTTTTGAGTAAAGTCGTATCTTGTTCGGTATTTAATTTTTTCACGTTAAAGTCGCAGCCATGCGGGATAACAACAATTTTATTCTGAGGACAATTGAATAAGTTTACTAAATCCTGCTGCGTAGCAAAGCTGGGGACAATAATCGTTGACGCTTTTTTAACTGCGTGCTTGGTGGTTCGTTTAAGGTACCAATATTGAAACGTCGAATACTCTTTTTTCAGATGCATAAATGCAACGTCGTGAATAGTTATAATTGATTTTTTGGGTGCAAAATGAGGAAGGACGTGGGAGGGGACAAAAAGAATATCCGGTTTGTGAAAAAGCATTTCGAGAGATAGTCTGATTTTTGTCCATAGGCGGGGGAAAGGAATAATTCTGTGTTGAATTGTTTTTGTTTTGTAAAGATGTAACGGACGTGGAGAATACAGCACCAATTGATGATCTTTTGTATGTTTAAAGTGATCAATAATGCCTTGAATAATTTTTACTGAATAGTGTTCTACGCCGGTTCCGCCGGAAAGATTGTATCGTGAGGCGTCTATACCGATTTTCATGGATATAAAGAAGATTAACTTACGCTTGAGCAAGCGCCGTACATAAGATTATCGTATAACCGTGATTTTGCAAAGTCTCGGCTGCCGATTTGAACGTGGAGAGTGTGGTGCAAACGTCGTCAATAAGCAAAAGCGGTGTTGTTCGTGGTGGTGGATTATCAAGGCAAAGAGTGAATGCATCGATAAGATTGCTGCGACGCTCTTTACGGGATAACGTGGCTTGAGATGTTGTTTTTTTTACGCGCTTAAGAAGCGGAGTAACCGGGAAATGAATATATGATGAAAGATGGGTTGCCAAAACATGCGATTGATTAAAACCGCGGAATGCTTTTCTTTTTTTATGAAGCGGGATGGGAACAATATGTGTTCCGGGTGGAGGGAGGTCGTTTAGTAATGTGCGGTATAACAGGGGAGCAAGGTAGTACCCCACTTTTTTATAGTATCGATATTTAAAATGGTGCAGTGCTTTTCGCAGAGCGGGATTATGATGATAATGACAGGGAGTATAGAGCTTTGTGATAGAACATATTCCCCGAGGATTACTATGTACCGGATGTATGTTAGGGCGTATTGATCGGAAACAACGGGGACATAGCAACATTCCTTCAGTACGACAAGAGACACAACGCTCGGGAAAAAGCAAAGCCGCAAGACGTTCGGTCAATGATGGTTTATAGCAAGGCGTCTTCATAGACAAATTCTAGCGATAGCCTATGAAGC
>WJKT01000083.1 GCA_014728955.1 Candidatus Peregrinibacteria bacterium | reverse complement strand
TTGCACAGAGCGAAAGACCGATTAAAGATACGTAAAAAACGAGTGGGGCTTGATATAGGGCCGGATCGGGCACAACATCTTGTGAATCATTTGCTTGGGAAAGAAAAAAACCCTTACTTCAGAGCAAAAGACACCATCCACACAAAAAGAGCTCTTTTTAGAAAAGCACTCGCTACCGTTGCTCAGGTTGAAGAAACTGCGAGCGATGATTCTCGCCATCATCTTGTTGCTAACGGTGAAGTCCTTGTTGAAGATAAATATCCTCTCCTAGACGATGACGGAAGCAATTAAAAAAACGCTTCAAACCTTGGAAAAGACAGGTAAAACGTACTGGATTATTCCTCGTGAAACCGGTCTTTTTCTCAATAAACTCATCCGTAAACACGACTGTAAAACTGTTCTGGAAGTGGGTACGTCCATTGGCTATTCGGGTATCTGGATTGCCGAAGCACTCAGTCATACCGGAGGGAAACTCTATACCGTCGAATCACATGACGAGCGGTTTGAAAAAGCAAAAAAACACTTTGAGCATGCGGGCGTTACCGACTACATAACACAACTAAAGGGGCATGCTCCGGACGTACCTATCCCCGATATGTTTGATTTGCTCTTTCTCGATGCAACAAAAGCAGAATATGTTTCGTATATCAAAACATTTTTATTCCATATGAAAAAAGGCGGCATCATTGTTGCCGACAATGCTCTGAGTCACCGAGAAGAATTAAAAGCGTACGAGGAGTACATTTTTAGCGCAAAACACCTTAAAAGCGAATGTATCGACCTTGGAACGGGTCTTTTTATGTCAACAATTATATAGTTGGCGCCGATTCGGGTTCTGGCTCGGATTCGGTAGCCGGCTCAGTTGCGGGCTCGGATTCGATAGCCGGTTCGGTTTCTTCTTCCTCCGGAAGACCTTCTATACGAACTTCTATTGCCGATTGAGCGGTGTATCCGTAAATATCGGTAAGTACGGCTTTAATACTATGTACCGAACCGGGTTCTAAAAATCTCGATATACGCAGCGTACCGGTATACGGCCTTTCTCGAGCTGTTGACTGAAGATTGCCGTCCAGGAAGAACTGAACGGTTTCAATAGCAAAATCAGATTGCGTTTTCACGGTAACATCAAGATTTCCCTGCTCAATTTTTTCATAACTGCTCGGATCGGTAATTTTAATAGACCTCGTTGATTTAAAGTGACGTTCGTTACAGAGCGGACTGTAGTCGGTTGGTGGAACACCCACTGCCGATTCATCCTCTTTCTCCGCCATGGTAGCGGCCCATGCCTGCACGGCAGCTTCCCAATTGGTAAATGTCGGCACAATAGCGTGATGCTGACGATATGTCCTTTCTTCAACGACATCGGCCGGACACCATTCGTTAGCAAGCAGCTCATTGCGCGTGTCAATTTTCACTTTGGCAAATGAATTGTCTACTTCCGTGGGTAAGGCAAAGCTGGCAAAAACATCACTTCGCAATCCTTCCGGTGGAATATTCGCTCCCGGCAATTTACCGGTTGCGGCGCTCACGCTTACCGTTTGAATTCCCGATGGCACATCAAATTCACGGTAATCCCACTCTTTCACCGTATGTGCTTCCATCATATACTGCTTCCAAATAGGTGCGGCACCATCATATCCGTTTGCCGTTTCATACATGTTCCCCGAGGCTCGATCATCACTGTTCCCCGCCCACACACCGGTTGTTATATAATCGGTATATCCCATTGTCCATAAATTGCTTGGTATAGTTACATTGTTTACCTTTTTATTGGATGTTCCCGTCTTCGCCGCATTCACATGACCGGGAACCGTTAAATTCGGTCCCAGACGAACCGACGTATCCGATAGAATACTGGTAATAAGATATGCTATTTGCGGATCGAGCACTTCTTCAGGTTTTCGCTCCTGATCAAGTTCTTCAAGTACATCACCTTGTGCATTTTGCACTTTCAAAATACTTACGGGTTCCATACGCTTTCCTCCATTGGCAAACACACCAAATGCCGACACATGGTCAAGCAAACGAACTTCTGCGGTACCAAGGGCAAGCGGCCATCCGTAATCTCTGTCGGTTGTCAAAAATTCTATTCCCATACGCTGTGTAAGCTGCAAAATCGCCTCCTGCTCACCACCGAGGAAATACGCCTTAATCGCGGGGATATTTCTCGATTGTGCCAAAGCCGCTCTCATCGTCATTGGACCACGGAACGTTCCGTCATAATTGTTCGGCGGCGATCCCGCCCCAAACTGTGTCTTTACGTCATACACTACTGAAGCCGGTGCATAACGATTATAAAACGCCTGCGCATAAACATATGGCTTAAACGACGATCCCGGCTGTTTATAACTGGTTGCAATATTAACATTTCCATCAATTTCTTTATCCCAATAGTCTTTTGATCCAACCATGGCCAAGATTTCACCGTTTGTATGATCAAGAGAAACCAGCGCTGCATTGGTAGCATTAAATCTCGTTGTATTTGCATCAGCCCCTTCTTCCACAACACGCTCCGCAACCTCCTGCAAGTCAGGGTCGAGAGTTGTATATACCTGTAATCCACCCTGTTCGACAACTTCTTTCCCATATTTTTCTTCGAGCTGCTCAATAATATAAAAAACAAAATGCGGAGCCTCCATACGAGAAATATGCTCTTCAAATTCCAACTCCTGCAATTTAGCCCATGCGGCATCTTTTTCTTCCGAAGAGATGACGCCATCATCATACATTTTACGTAAAATAAGGTCTGCGCGCCCGGGTATATATAAAGAATGTTCTTCGTCAACCTCATATCCTTGACCGATAAGACCCAGTTTATAATCAACATCCACTTCCAACCTGCTTACATCATAAACGTTGCGTTCCATTAAATTTTCTATGGGCACAAGTAGCTTTGAATGACGATTTGGGCCATAAGGATTATAATAACTCGGCGCCTGCGGCAATCCCGCCAAAATAGCACTTTCAGCTACATCAAGCTCTTTTGCGTCTTTATCGAAATAAATTTCAGCCGCTTTTTGCACACCGTACGCTGTATTTCCATACGGAATTTTGTTGAGGTATAGCTCTATAATCGTTTCTTTGTCATAAGCTTGTTCAAGCCTGACCGCCAAAATGAGCTCTTTAATTTTACGGGTATAACTTCGCTCCGGCGTTAAAAATGCATTTTTAACATATTGCTGAGTGATGGTTGACCCTCCACGACGAGAACCCACGCCAAACACTTCGTACATTCCCGCTTTTATAATGGCCGGTAAATCAAAACCTTTGTGATTCCAAAACTCATCATCTTCAATACTAATAGTCGCATCAACCAAATGTTTTGAAATTTCATCGTACGAAACATATTGACGATTTTCGTCTCCGTGTTTTACATAAAGCACATTGCCTTCCCTATCGTAAATCGTTGTTGATTGAGCAACGCTAAGCTTATCGATATCGTGCACATCGGGCAGACCAATACTTAAAATGGCAATAAAAATGGTTAGCACGATAACACCTGCTAAAAAAAGCCCCACCATCCCAATCAGAGCGTATAAAATAAATTTCTTGGCTGATACTTTCTTACGCGCAACATGGTTTCTCTGCCTCCGCGCAAGTACAGCCTGAATCTTTTTTTGAATGTCATTCATAGGCCTACTCAAATACTAAAATTCCGGCGGTTCATCATCTTGATAAAACAATTCTTGGTTGCGAATCGTAATAGTGGTTCCGTCGGGAAATTCAACTTCGATGCCGCCGGCTTCCGGTGCTCGAGGGTCTTCAAAATCCCCTTCATATCCGGGCTTGGTAACCCAAAATTCAGCGGTTCCCGGTGTAAGATATAGAGTATCTTCACCGATAATATTGTCGTCTAAATCAAGTATTTTAAAAGATACATTGTCATATTCTTCGTTCTCGGGAACTTCGTACCAAAAACTAAATCCAACACGTTCTGATGTTTCATCGTCGTACAAGCCGGTTGTTAAACAGCGCGAAAACGGTTCGCACCCTTCAAACAGCTCATTTTGATTCTCGTTGTGTTTGTCATCGATTATTTCGGTACGTGCATCATCACGAGGCATGTCACATGCGGCTGCGCCGCCCAGACCCGCCAACGTGGCAAGAACCAACACTTTGGTATGCGTTCGATGAGCAAGGGCTCGTATAGAATCCAAAAACGAACCTGACTCGTTAAGCGTATCTATACGCTTTTCAAGATGTTCAGCCGAATTGTTTTGATATTCTGAATTCATAGTGTAAAGATACTACTCCTAGTGTTCTATATTGTCTACGAAAAGACAAAAAAGTCAAGCAAATTGTCAAGAAAAAAGCTACCGCTTACGGCTTGCATTTTAGTATAAAATCTCTATACTCTCACAACTGGAAACCAATTATTATCCGTGCTCATTTACAATAAGGTTTTTGGCAAACAATATGTCGGTATGTGTTTCACGAGAAATCCACACGATACGCATCTCGCGAATCACACGGCCGGTATATTGCAAAAGGTCCTATGAAACGGCCAGAAAGGAGTAGTTTTTATGCTACCAAGTTTTCTGTTGCTAGTTCTCGGGACATCCACCATGGCAATCCCTGCCCCTGCACAGACCAGAGCGGTCCCTGCAGTTGCCGTGAAACGCCTTACCCCTGGCGTTCTAAAAGACGGGGGAGGTAGTGCTTCTCAATGCCAAGAAGAACTTCCCGACGGGAAGTGGCGCATGGTCATGACGGGAGAGGAAGACAAACCCTGCAATCTCAATTTCAATAACGGCGTTTTTATACGTCTGTGGGAAGGAGAGATTGTTACTACCGAATCGGAAGGTAATTTTATGCGCGGAATAGTCCGTGTATATACGTCCGGGTTACCTTACCGATTGATCGGAGACGAAAGACATCTCATTGAGCCAAATGCAACCGCTGACATTGTTGTGAAAGATAATTTCACGCACATCCTTTCGAAAGAAGGGAGAACGTCGGTTATTGCATGTGAGCTGTCAGAGGATGAAGCCTGCATGCGTCGAGGATTCGCCTTGCTTGAAGGGGATATGATTACTCTGCAGCGCGACGGGCAACTTTATGCCTGGGAAGACGCTGAAGGGCATGACTTAACCATGAAAAGCGGAGGATGCTCGGTAAGTAAAGGCAGACCCCCCTGTCTCTGGGTAATATTGGCTCTATGGACATTAATGTGGCTCAGGCGTCGTAGCGTTAAGCGTGACAGCTAAAAGCCCTTGAACTACCCCCCTCAATCAATTGGATGAATGCGTATGTTGTGCGAGGGGGGCTTTTTTTATGCCCCTCGAATAACACCGCCAATACCCTTTAGATTCTTAAAAATCTTCTGTTGAATTGAAGCCATTTCTTCATCAGTAAGCGTTCTATCATCAGCCTGAAGTAATATTCTGTATGCCAAGGCTTTCTTCCCTTTTTCAATATGTTCACCTTCATAAATATCAAATAAAGAAATGGTCTTAATAAGTTTTTTATCGGCTTTTTGAATTTCCTTTGCAACATCCGCAACGGTCTTTTTTGCATCAATAACAACCGACACATCAATTTCAAGTCCCGGAAATTTTGGCAACGGCTCATATTGTAAAAGCGGTTCTTCAATACCTGCAAGCTGCGTAAAATTCAGCTCGAAAAACGCAACCGGGCCTTCAATATTCCAGTGTGCAAGCACTTGCGGATGCACTTCAAAAATTCTGCCAAGCTCTTTACCATGGACAAACAATCCTCCTATTCGTGAAGGATGCGCATATGGCGGCACCGTTTTTGTTTTTTTAACCGTCACCGGATACCGTGAAAATCGTTCCATAAACGTGGTAGCAATTGATTTTATCTCCAAAAAAGCCTTTTTCTCATCATCGGGCGATAATGCAACCGCACCTGCTATCCATTTCTCTTCATTGGGGAAATAATTACCGTTTTCTTTATATGTCCTTCCCACTTCGTAAACACGTACCGAAGGATAAAATCGTAGATTTTCCGCAATATTTTTTAATAGATTGGGAACCAATGTCGTACGTAAGTGTGTTTGATCATGCGAAAGATAATTCTCAAGCTGTAAATGATGATCATCATTCATCAGACAATTATCAAGCTCCTGTTTGCCATAAAACGAATAGGTATAGATTTCCGACAAACCAAAACCATAACTCAATAACGAACGTGCATAATGTTTTCGGCTCCGTTCAACATTCGCCATAGGAGGCGTAATGGGCAAATCCGGCAAAGTCGCTTTTACTTTATCATAGCCGTAAATACGAACAATCTCTTCAACAAGATCATCTTCAATATCAATATCTTTCGTTGCTCTGAATGAGGGAACTTTCACTTCCAGCCGCTTATCCGAAACTTTTTTAACCGTAAATTCAAGTGATGTAAGTATATCGATACATTCTTTTTGTGTTATCGGCGCACCTATTTTTGAAGACACCTTCTCGGTATTAAGCGGGATAATAATCTCCTCCAACGAGAGCTTTTTCTTGTCTGTCATCGGCCCGGCAATGTTTGCATCGGGACATACTTGTAAAATCAATTCCGCAGTTCGTTGGAGCGCGGTTTCAGCCAATATCGGATCAAGACTTTTCTCAAAACGTTGTACCGCTTCGGTTCGTAACCCCAGTTTTGTTGAGGTTGTACGAATTGATTCCGGATTAAAATTTGCCGATTCGATAATAATTGACGTTGTTTCATCGTTAATTTCCGAATTTTCACCACCCATAACTCCCGCTATAGCAACAGGTTTTTTATGATCGGCAATAACGAGCATCGTATCATCAAGTTCCCGTTTTTGCCCATCCAGCGTGGTTATTTTTTCCTTCTTCTTTGCCCGTCTCACGACAATTCCTTCTTTAATAAAATTTTTATCAAATGCGTGAAGCGGTTGTCCCAATTCAGCCATTACATAATTGGTAATATCGACAATATTCGAAATAGGTCGATACCCGACTGCCAAAAGCCTGTCTTGCAGCCATTGCGGCGATTCTTCAACGGTAATATTATTGATAATAAGTCCGCAATATCGTGGACAAAGCGTGTAATCTTTTACTTCGATAGCCGGTGATTCTCCCTTGGTAGGAATATGTACATCCGGCTTGAGCTTATTCAAGGTGTTGTCGGTAATAGCCGCTATTTCACGTGCCATCCCGTAGTGCCCCCATAAATCGGGGCGATGTGTTAACGATTTGTTGTCAATTTCAAAAACAATATCGTTTTTCTTAAATACATCCGCAAGAGGCATTCCGGGTTTTACATCTAGACCTTTAAGGTCATAAATCCTGTCTTCTTTGTTTTCAAGTCCGATTTCTTCACCAGCACAAAGCATTCCTTCACTTTTTACACCACGAAGTTTAGCCGGTTTTAATTCAACCAAATCACCTTCTCCATGCCATTTCACCTGTGCTCCGGGCAATGCTACGGGAGCATACATTCCTTCATAGATATTGTCAGCCCCACACACAATTTGATGTGTTTTGGATCCGACTTTGGTTTGCGTAACTGTCAATTTATCGGCATTCGGATGCGAAGCGATCGATTCGATTTTCCCGACAACAATGTGCTTAAATCGGTCAGCCAAATCGGTATATCCTTCAACTTCGGCCGTATGAACAGTAATGAGTTCCCCTAACGTACGAGGGTCAATGCCCTTTTTTAACGGAACAAAATCTTTTATCCAATTAAGTGAAATGTACATGAACTATCTGCAGTTAACGTTAATATTCGCAATTATTGAGCGCTGCCAAGGTTTCAAGCGGCGTATTCCCGAGTTTTTCGGTACCATCACCAAAAATCCATGTTGGCACCGCCTCTACACCAGCCTCTTCACATTCCTGTGACCATCCCCCAAACGCGGCACATTCAACATTATCAAGGTATTGAATTCCTTCTCCAAATGCAGCTTTTTGACTTTGACAGTGGCCGCACCAAGATGCGGTGTACAACGTTGCGCCTTTTTCGGTTAAACATTGTGCCAAAGCAACTTCAGCCGCCTGCGCAACCGTTTCTTCCTCCTCCGGTTCCGGCACAACCTCCGGTTCCGATTCAAGCTCGATTTCAACCTCCGGCTCTGATTCAGCCTCCAGCCCGGTATCAGGTTCATCCTGCTCAATATCAGATTCCGTTTCAGTTTCCACAACAGGTTGTGTCTCGGTATCGTCCTCTACATATGCCGGCGTATTACACGCGGAAAAGACAAAAACAAAACAAAGCGCTATAGAAAAAACACGTATATGGTTCATATTAAAATTGGTTAATAAATCGTAAGTCTCCACCTAAAAGAAGCCGTATATCGTCAATACCATGACGCATCATAACCAGGCGGGTAAGACCAAATCCAAATGCCCATCCTTGCCATTTTTTCGGATCGATACCACCGGCTTTCAATACATTTTCATGAATCATCCCCGCACCCATAAACTCAACCCAGCCGGTATATTTACACACACGGCAGCCTTTACCACCACAAATAAGGCATGAGAAATCAACTTCCAATCCCGGCTCCACAAACGGGAAATACCCGGGCCGAATACGTACCGTCACCTCTTTTCCAAACAAACTGCTTAGAAACTGGGCTAGCACACCTTTTAAATGTGCTATTGAAATATTTTTATCAATCATAAAGCCTTCAACCTGATAAAACGTCGTATCGTGAGAAGCGTCCGTCGCTTCGTAACGAAAGGTGCGTCCAGGCACAATAACTCGTAGCGGTGCACCATACTTTTCCATCGTTCGAACCTGTACCGGCGAAGTATGCGTCCGAAGCACCATGCGACCGTGTTTCTTATCATGCTTACCTTTAATAAAAAACGTGTCCTGCATATCCCGGGCGGGATGCCATGCGGGAATATTCAGGCCTTCAAAATTATAATATTCACTTTCAACTTCGGGCCCATCCATAATCATAAACCCCATGGAATTGAATATCTTTTCCACCTGATGTTGCACCTGTGATAACGGGTGAACATGACCCAGCGACCTATCGGGTCCGGGAATCGTAATATCAAACGTATCGTCCTGCAATTGTTTATTAAGCTCCTCTTTTTCAAGTTCTTTACTCTTATTTTCAAGCGCTTCTTCAAGAACGGTTTTCACTTCGTTGCTTAATTTTCCAACGATAGGTTTTTGCGCATCGGGTAAATCTTTTACACCACGCAAAATAGCGGTTAATTCCCCTTTACGTCCGAGATATTTCACTTCTATCTCTTGCAGCGCATTTGATGAATCCGCCTTCTTTATCGCATCTAAACAGGCCTTTTGTAAGGCAAGCAGCTGTTCTTTCATGAGTAACATTTATATACGCTACTTACTGTACGAGTTTTTCATTTGTTTTGCAATTTTATGTACATTTACTTTGGGAATGTTTTGTTGTATAATAAAAAGAAAATAACATTTAAAACAAATAATATGTCAGATAAACCGGGGCCGGGTCGGGAACAGGAACGATTCCCGGCGCAAAAAGAATACCAAAAGCCAACAGAACATAAAGAAAGTATAGATACCGCAAAAGCCATGGAGACGCTTGCTTCTTCAATTGATATTGCAGGGCAAATGCCAAAAAACAACCAGGAGGTTATCAACACCATGCTCCAAGAC
>WJKT01000082.1 GCA_014728955.1 Candidatus Peregrinibacteria bacterium | reverse complement strand
GTCTTCTGCTCTACCACTGAGCTACCGCGGCATATTCTTCCTTATGCGCAAAGAAGTATACTTTGCTGATCTGCGCAGATCAAGCAAAATTTAAGTATCATCACTAAAAAGGGCATTTATTTCTTTTTCCACCTCAAGAAGATATATTTTTTCCCACGGCATTTCCGGCTTTCCATCTTTTCCACGCGGGATTTCCTCTCCAAATTGCCTGGCCTCCAAACAGCGAATCTCTTCAAACACTCCCGCTTGCTTCTTCTGTATCTCCTTCAATTCTTGCCGAAGCACAGACACCCCCATTGATTGAACCAATCCTTTTTTATCAAGAGTCGAATCAGCCACATCATCAATAAACTGTTCGGCAGACGCTATTTCTTCTTCCAGATTATGAATTGTCTCGTCATATATTCGAAGTTGTTCATATAAATGCATGCGCTTTTCTTGCAAGTCGGGAGTGTCATTGTTGCCATATTGTTCCATACCGATTTAGTACACGTTAATTACATTAAAAAAGAGTTTGTTCGCTGTCTATAAAATCCTGTGCCTTTTTCCGTGTCCACTTTTTTATTTCCTTTTGGTCACGATCAGTTACTGTCTCTCCGCGATTCTCCTTGATATTCAATACTTTTTCAAGTTGTTTTTTAGAAATAAGTATACGTTTTTTAGCCTTTGCAATATGTTCTTTGGTCTTTTCCGCAAACATAATATAATTCCCACATTGCTCACAATCAACACGAATCATTTGCGAATCGGGCATCCAGCTCAACACTCCGCTGACATTTTTTTTACAATGACCGCAATAAAACCCATCCTTGGGATGAGAAGGTGTTATCGGTGCACTATGCGGCACCTTTTTAGACTCCCGTACCGCCAGTTTATCTACACGATTATTAAGAGAATCATCCGCATGTCCTTTTACCCAATGCCAGCTAATATGGACACCGTTAAGACGTTTAATGGCACGATCAAACGCTTCCCACAAATCACGATTAGCTTTTCGTTTCCAGTCTTCATTAATACTGTTAATCAACAAACTTGAATCACTATACAAATCAACCTTTTGATCATGAACATGCTCGGCCAACCAGATTACCGCCTCAATAATCGCCGTCAACTCCATTCTGTTATTTGTCGTATCTTTTTGATTGCCTTTTAAAATATATTCCTTTCCTTCATGACGAATAATAGCCGCCCATCCTCCCGGACCGGGATTTCCCAAACAACTCCCATCAGTGTACACTATAGTATTTCCCATACGATTTTCGCCTGTTATCTGGTAAAATCAAGCACTGTAACACGAACCATACTACGATCAATTACTTATAATCGCAACACTGATGTATCTTACCACGGCCTTGTTACTACTGCTTTCTCTGGCTCCTATTGCCTTTTTGTTGTGGTATTTCGACTCCTTGGATAAGGAGCAGAAAGAATCAAGGCGATTTTTGTGGAGTATTTTTTTATGGGGCGTCATTATTACGTTTGTTGCAGGTTTTGTTGAATACTTTCTTGCTCCCTTTGCCGCTTCTCTATTTACGCACCCGTTAACGCAGGCTTTTATTATTGCGTTTATCGTTACCGCCTTCACTGAAGAGGGGTTGAAATTTGCCGTTGTTAAAAAGAAAGCATACGATCATCCGGCATTTAACGAATATTATGACGGTGTTATTTATTCGGTCGTTGCCAGTTTGGGTTTTGCCGCTCTTGAAAATATTTTTTATGTTATGGAGGGAGGCATGTATATCGCAATCATCCGTGCACTACTTGCCGTTCCCGCACATGCACTTTTCGGGGCTTTTATGGGATATTATATAAGTATGGCACGATTTGAAAAAACCAAGAAAAAAGAACAACAATTCCTCCTAAAAGGTCTTTTCTATGCTATTTTCTTCCATGGACTATACGACTTCTTACTCCTCAGCAACTCGTCTGTAGCACTATTTGTTATCCCACTCATCTTATTGTTGTATATCAGTGTTCGACGGAAAATTCGCCATCTGCATTATTTGGACAACATTAAAGACGTCTCTATGCCCCCAAAATGGACAATCGGGAGTATCATTAAGCTCTGTATCGGTATGTTATTTTTCACGCTCGGCCTGTTAACCATTTTTGTTATTGCTCTCTATATAACAAACGATCCCTTAGGACACGGGCTGTTCACCACCGGGGAATTCAGTATTCCGATCAGCGCTTCTTTTGCAGCTTTCAGCTTGCTCATTGCCTTTGCATTAATACGAGAAAAAAAAGTATAATACCTTACGTGTAACCGACCGCTTTATGACATCACAACCCGATCAATATCTGCCACTTCATTCCATTCACTTTTTTAATGATTTTAAGCTCGAAGAAGGACAAAAAAATATTTTTGAAAACATTATTTCCTGGAAAACGTCTCCCCCATTGGTAAAAACAGGTCGTAGCACTTATTTGCTGGTAAAAGATACCGATGTTCCTTTTCAGGGAGTAAAAATAAAAGGATGCGGTTTTTTTGATGTTCACAATAACACCGTTATGCAACCTTCAACCGAAGACGGCTATGACGCACATATTCAACAAGCTCCGGATGGTATCAAAGAGGTGCATTATCAAATAGAAGTTAATGAACATGATGAACCCATGTATACCATTCCGAAAAAAAGACCATATGGGGCGCAATTTTTTGAAAATGCAAAATTAGAATTTGATACTACGAAAGAGCTATTTGATCGATGGAACGATAAGAAAGAAGCTTTCCCCTTTTATTACCCCATAGGATATGCTCGATATAAGAAGTTGTTCTATAATGACAAACCTCTTGGTGTCACCATATTGGGCATCCCCGGTGAAAAAGAAACTGCGCTCGGTAAGTATTTTGTAGGTAATTTTGAAGATAAAGGATTGCGTATCAATCCGTATATTGTTAAGTATTGGCAACAACACTGTGCTCCCGCGGGAAAAGAATCTCCCGACTATTTTGATTTGCTTGCTACCTTAAAACAACTGTGTTTTGAATTCGGAAAAACATTATCACATTTGCACAAACACTACGTTGACCATGACAGTCATTTATTTAATGCCATGGTAAATCTCGAACATGGAAACGTGATCCTTTTCGATTTGGATCATGTATACAACGTATCCGAACTTTCAGCACAAAAATCTTTCTATTATATGCTGAAAGATTTGGAAATCGGACTCGTTGCCATTATCAGCAATTTTCTTCTTAATGGTATTGTTGAAGGCGTTGTGCTATTTGAAAAACTCAATCAACCCATTGACGATTACAATCTTATTGAAGGCTTCTTTGCAGGCTATTTCGGTGAAGATAATGAAGTTGCCAAGCAGGACGCAAAAAATATATGGAACAGAATGCTCACCTTTTCGCTAAATACCCTCCTTAACACACCTCGCAAAGACCATTTTCATGTAGCATATGATTTTTGCGAGAAAGAACGTAAAAAATCGTATATTGACGCTTATCGTTATCTTAAAAATATCGTCGCAAAACAGCATGAAAAATCGCTTACACTTACGCCGGAAAAACATGCTACCATTATGACGAACCTGTTTGCGCAACGCTTAACACTGCAACATACCGACCCAAAACAGTAACAAACACATAATCTGTCTCGTTTTACATTAATAGATCTATTATTTAACCTCGTCTTATGAAGCACATACTTATGCGAACTATCGCAGCATGCGCACTCAGTTCGTTGCTTTTTGCGAGCGTCACATCGGCTGTGGTTACCGAAACCACTGATGATCCGTATACCGACGATGCATCGGTAGCAGTAACCTTACAAGGATCATTAAATACCGACGGTGATGTAGACCTTTCTTGGGATCAATACCAAGGAGGCGATTTAAAATGGTATAAAGTCGTCCATTCTCAAACAAACGACAGCGCGTATTATCCGGTAGACGGTTATATCGGAGTGTATACCGATCCGGCACAGACAACACATGTCCATGATAGTGTTCCGTCGGGAACAAATTACTATCGTGTTTGTGTTATTACCGATGCAAACCTTCGCGGCTGCAGCAATACCGTTACCATTGAGAAAGAAGGAACAACCAATGATACAACAAAAGATACCGTCGATGACCCCTATACTGATGATGAAACAATACAAATAACTCTTGAAGGGGAACTCACTACCGAAGGAAAAACATCGTTAAGCTGGTCACAATACAATGAAGGAGACCTAAAATGGTATAAAGTTGTCCACTCTCAAACAAATGATAGTGCTTACTACCCGGCAGATGGTTATATTCACGTATCGGGTGATCCGGTAGATACAACCTATATGCATACTAGCGTTCCATCGGGCGTTAATTATTATCGCGTTTGTGTTATTACAACCGATAGCAGACGAGGATGTAGCAATACTGTTACGATTGAAAAAAATATTGAAGCACCAACCTTTGATGACGTTGCAGAAGACCATTGGGCAAAAGGATATATCGAAGACCTTGCCATGCAGGGAATTGTTGAAGGGCGAGACGGAAATTTTGAACCAAACGAGCCTATTTACCGTGCAGAAGCAATAAAATTAATTATGTACGGACTAAATCTGGACGGTGATTCATGTGACAGCAGTATTTTCCCCGACCTCAATCAAAATGATTGGTTCTGCGAAGTTGCTACAAAAGCGTACAACAAAGGTATTGTTACCGGTGATAACGGATATCTCTATCCGGGACGTGCCATTTCACGAGCAGAAGCGGTAAAAGTACTTCTTGAGGCAAAAGGTGTCGAACCGCCAACGTTAAGCGAAAATCCATTTGATGATGTACCATATAAAGACTGGTACGCAGGATATGTATATAAAGCCTTTAAACTCGGCTATGTTATTGGTGTCGGTGAAAATCTTTTTGAACCGACCAGAAGCATCACCAGAGCAGAAATGGCAAAAATTGTCTCACTTGCAATGCAATAGACAAAAAATAGTATTATTCATATGAAATAAAAAGCCGGAGCATAGTGCTCCGGCTTTGCTTTATTATAAAGGTATCATACCGCTACTCGGTATTCTCAGAATCGTCTGTTTCATTTTCTTCTTGCTCTTTTTCCTGTTCTTCGTTTGTCTTGTTTTTCTTCATATCTTTTAATTCTTCGAGAGGAATAATAACACGTTTTTTCTTCGTTTTTTCCAGTTCTTTTTTACGGGCTCGTAATTCTCGCAGACGACGTTCTGCAAGCATGGTTTCACGCGTTATTTCAGCCAAATATTCCGTTGTTGGAACCATAGTATAACGAGGATCACGTTTTTCTTTCATTTCCGGACCTTCTTCTTTTTTTTCTTCATTATCTTCTTCTCCTTCTTGAACTTGTTGTAACTTTGCGGCATCTATCAACAATTGATTATAATCCGGCAATTGTGTAGTTTTTGGCTTTATCTTTTTTGTATCCTGACTTTCTTGAGACTGATCAGGATTTTCTTTCTTTCCTTCTTCCTCGGGGGAAGAAGTGTTTTCCAGGTTACGTGGTTTCATAATGAGCGCGTTTACAAATACTGGTTGTGAATTATAATATCATTTTAAGGTATTTGTCAATACCGCTTTCTAAAAAAAAGTGTCCATTTATGGTATAATTAAGGGAAACCTAAAATAAAACATGAAAAAACTCATCGTATCATTGCAAAAAAATAAAGGTTATTTTATTCGTCTTGGACTTTTTTTAACATTATACGGGCTTATTTTTCATTACCATCCCGATATAACAGCACGTCTTTACGGCTACCATACGGAAAGTTCCCAACCATATTTTATTTATCTCTTTTATCCCATTTTAGGGATTTTTACTCTGGTTAAATGGAAGGAAATAAGCAGCATGAAGCCATATAAAAACAATCTATGGCAAACTATCTTATTTTCCTTACTTGCACTGATTATTTTCCTTGTTCCCGTAAAAGGATTTCTTTTGCAGTATAGTCATTTACAAGACGTCATCCCTCATCAATTCATTTATTATTTCCCTATGTTTCTGGGGTACAGCTTTCTTTTTATAGCACTGTTCAATATTCGTTTTGTTCGACGTTTTGAATCCGAACTGTTTCTGCTGATTTATACGGTTTGCCTCTACTTAATAGCAGAAGTATTAATTGAAAAATTCTGGTTTTACTTTTCAGATACGATTCTTATGGCGCTCGGCTCTTTATTGCCACTTATTTCAAAAACAGTTGTCATTGACCCCAGCCAGCTCATGGTAAAAATGGAAAACTTCACCGTTAATATAGGGGCTACATGTGCAGGTGTTTATTCACTTACAACCTTTAGTTTTTTATTCGTTGCTTCGCTCGTTCTCATTCGAAAAAAAGCCCGTATTAAAAAACTGCAGGCAGGTATCGCTTATATAATGGGGCTCGGAATTTTATACGCCCTTAACATTGTCCGAATAGCAATCATTATTACCGTAGGAGCTTTTTATTCTCCGGATCTTGCCATGGAGCTTTTCCATGAATATTTAAGTGCCATTTTCCTCATCGGACTTTTCCTTTTATACTTGTACCATGTCTTTCCAAAAATCGTTAAAAAACCTCTTTAGAAATAACTCTCACTAAGCAATTCGGGAATACCGTGCAGATAATGCAAGAAAAGGTGTTTTTTTCGCAATACATTATCCTCATCATCTTCTTCGGTTTGCTCCAATTTTAACTGCACGCTGGTTGTCGAAGCGCCCAAAATGCCATCATCAAGCACCGAAAAAGTCGCATCGGGAGTTGTGTACATTACAGTTATATTGTCACGGGGAAATCCGCCTACTTCATCACCGCTTTTGGTACGAGCATCAACGGTGAGTCGTACGTTTTCAGGCAATTCAATAATTTTGATAAATTGGTCATCGTCATCCAATTCACCAACAACAGAACCAAACAAATCGGCATACAAATACATTGTGATATTCACCCCATCATCTGTCACCTGCATAATATAGCCGTTAGGCAAAATCAAATCGGCATCCCCTATCAACTCATCATTATCATAATCATTCATATCCGGAAACGCATCTCCCGACAACGCAAGGTTGCGCGCTTCGGAAACGCCTCCTTCAAGCATATTATACCCATTACGAAATGCCAGCTGATCACGCATGGCAAATGAAGAAAACAGCGCACTTGAGCCTAAAAAAACAATAATTGCAACAACAATAAGTATTTCTACAAGTGTAAATCCCGCTGTATGAAAAACATATTTTTTGAGCATACTGTATAAACGTTATAACAGCTTATTTATACCATGTCTGCGCCACCTAAAACAACTACGAATTCTCCTTTTGGCTTACGATTTTCGTAATGTTTCTTAATCTCACCAATCGTTCCCCGGATAAACTCTTCATGTATTTTTGTTAATTCTCTGGC
>WJKT01000081.1 GCA_014728955.1 Candidatus Peregrinibacteria bacterium | reverse complement strand
TCTCTGCAAAGGTTTGAACGGCGTTGAAAAAGTCTTGTTCTTTGCCGTTATATCCACTCACTAAGGTGGTTAACAGTTTAATGCGCAATGTTTCCAGCGCTTGTTCAGATGGTGTTTTTTGCTTTTCCTGAAATTCAAAATTCGCTTTACGAGCTTTTTCGAGTAATGGAGCAAAGTGCGTTTCGGCTTCTGCAGGACTAAGCGTACCGTTTTCAATAGCCTGCACAATTTCCATTGCCACTTTTTTTGGTTGAAAAAGAAGTTGATTAACCGATGGCGTTAAGTTTGGTTGTTTTTCTTTGTCTTGCTGTTTATTCTTGAACATTAAAAGGGTGTTAATAATAGACCGAAAAGGTTCAAAGGTTTGTTATAGTACAACATAATTTTAGAAAAAGCAAGGGCTGCTTGAGGTTTTGTTTGTGCAGAAAATTGCCTTATTTATTGAAAAAGCCTTGTTTACATGCTATAATTATAGGAAATAAAAATAAATAAAAACCTTTTATTATGGCTGAAGCAGGAGGTTTGCCCTCAATGCCATCAACCGTTAATTTATCCGGCGGACAACCTGTTCAAGGAGATCCGCTTGAATTGATGCGTAATACGGCGCGAGAAACTATCGAAAGCGTAAACGGTAATCCTCTTCCGAATGATAAAGAGAAAATAGAATTTAAAAAATATGTTTTAAAGAAGCTGAAAGAAGCGATAACAAAATTTGATGAATTAGATGCGCAAGCTGAACAAAAAGCTCAGGAAGCGAAAGAGAATCCTGATGATAAGAGCGTAGAGGAGGAAGATCCGTTTGCTGATATCTTTGGTGAAGAAGATGGTCAGGTTGATGAATCGATGCAGGAAAAAAATAAAATAGCTCAAGAGTTTGTGAGCGAACTAAAATTAACGAAAGAAAAATATTTAAAAGATGTTCGTATTAAGCGAGAAAACGAGCAGGCAAAGGAAGATAAAAATAAATTGCAAGAAATTCTCGGTAAGCTTGATGATGTTTAAAAAAACAAATATTGCCAAAAGGCACATTACCTATAATTAAAAACAAAACCCATGATAAAGCCAGTATTCAAATTATTTATGTATAAACAATTGGTATATAAATTTACCGGAAAAGGTCCCGGCTCGTCTTCGGGAGCTCCGCTTACCGCTTCGGCAAGTGTTGATACAGCTTCAGTTGCCCCTGATGTTGCTCGGGAAAAAACAAAGTTGCTGGATTCTTTAAGCACATATTCCGACGCTATTATAGATTCGACAAAACGTTTGAAAGATAAGCTTCAATATAAAAACAAGCAGGTTTCTCGAGAAATAAGCGAAGTTGCGTCCACATTACGAAAACACGTCCTGAATTATAAAAACGAAATTAACAACTGTAAAACCAAATACGCTGTAAAAAAGGTGAAACAAGCAATGCGTCAAAAATTTCTTCAATTAAACGAACAGGTAAAAACTATTGAGAAAGCTGATGCGAATAAAAAGAAATTGCTTAATGCTCTTGAAAGGCAGGTTGGTGAAGTGCGCAGTTGGTATATAAGGCTATATAAAAAAAAATTTATTGATAACGAAAATATTACAGAAAAGCATTTTGATATGCTGCTCGATGCATATTTGATGCGTATTTACCTGAAAAACGCTGAAGCTATAAAAAAAATGGGATCTGAAGGGGTTAATGTGTTTGCCTTGACGCTGCAAGACGGAGCCTATATTCGCGGACCCATCGTTGAAGATATTAAAGGAGCACGCGGCTTTATCGATAAAGCTATTTCTTTATGGGAACAAGATAAGCCTCGCTCGGTATATAAAAATAAAGAATGGGATACGGAATATGAAGATACTGCATATGGTGCGCCGGCACGGGTTGCAGCAAGAAAACTTTTTAAGCCGACTAAGGCGTTCAAATCTTCGCCGCCCGGAGTCGGACCATTTGAAGGATTAGCTAAAAATACATCTTTAGCCATAGCGCCTGATAAATTGGAACTGGGTGATATCGTAAACTCTGTTATTAATACAGCTTCGGATGAATTGAAAGCGGAGTATGCAAAGACCATTGAAGGTATGCTTCCTCCACTGCCGGATTGGGGAGAAGGACAAGAAAAAACAAAGCATAATTACGCTTCTTCTCTTGAAGGAGCCGAAGGAAAGCGGTATGTAGAACAGTTGAAAGATAAAATGCGATTTTTACATGCAGCGCAGGCATTACGTGAAAAATTGATGGCGGCCGGAGTGAGTGTTTCAACGGTAAAATTGATGCCCGACAAAAAATCTGCCCGACTTTTTGTTGAAAAGGATAATAATCGTCTTGGCTATATAACGGTACTACGAAATGGTAAAATTAATTTTTCCAATACATCCGAAACACGAACGTTTGATATTACGGGCAGATTAAATGATATTCCAAAACTTATGGATGATATTGAAAAAAAAGTTACCGCATCCAAAGTAACCGATGTTTCGGTAGGCAAAAAAGGCATTATGGTAAAAGGAGAAAATTTGCCAAACCAAAGCAGTTCTATTCAAATAGATCCTTCAAAATCATGGGTTAATCTC
>WJKT01000080.1 GCA_014728955.1 Candidatus Peregrinibacteria bacterium | reverse complement strand
GGCGAAGCCGAAGCATCTCAAGGGCTTTTCGTGTTGCAAGAGCGCAGGAGTGTGTCTTTTTTCTATACTGCTCCCCCAGGGCTAGCGCATTATAAATGTTGATATAGTGGACGTAGGCGTGAGCGTGGGCGTGAGCCCGCAGTTGACCACCCCCTTTGAAAAAAGAAATTAATTTAGTGCGTTGCAAGATCTTGTAGATACAACTTAGGTTCTTGAGACAATTCGATCGCGAATGACGTCATCATCAGCCAAGTGTAACGCATCAAGATGCTTAAGTAATGTACGTTGCTCTTTATCTATCTCAGTGACAACATAGAGAGAGCCTTTACCTGAAATGTAACGATTTAGGTAGCAAGGCTCCAATATTTCCAGTGCGGCCTGCGCTGAAGAATACTTTGACCCTAGCTTTTTCCTAAGAGTTCTCTCCAATAAAAGCGCTAGCATGCAGACACTGGTATGAGCCTTTACCTTAAGATCTGTTCTGTGGTGCACAGGGCGTATGTCTAAGCAACTTTTTATTGATCGAAATCCTGCTTCTACCGTGTTTTTTTCGCGATATAATTGGCAAAGTTGTTGTGCATCAAGATCGATTTTCGGATGAGCAACTAGGACAGTGAATCCATGATATCGACCACGTTTTTCCCAATCCTTGTGGTCCAGCTCAAGATTGACCTGCTGAACGTGTCTCCCTCCCGTTTCGACGTTTTTAATTATGGTCTTGAAAGCGGTTAATAAACCGTCCCGTCTGAGGAATCTATCGACTTCACTAGAAATACTCTCCGTAGACCGGAATTTTCTACTGCTGTTGAGTCGAGAATTTAATTCGGATTCAAATCTTCTTACTTTGTCTAGTTTTTTCGCAGCACCAATTCTTTGATCAGCAAAGATAACAGGATTGAAATATGCCACCACTCTAAGTTCGAGTTCGATATCTTTCTCACAATTTGAATTGGTGAGGTTCATCGGATTTTTCTTCCTCTTGGGGATCTTAGAAAGTTCTTCAAATTTTTCGATAATTTCTTCTGATGAAGTTAACTTCGTAAGACTTATTAGGTTGTCAAGCGTACTGTTTTCTGCCTCACCTCGAATGATTCTGTCTTGAATGTCTAGAGGTAGTTGCTGTAAGCGACAATACTTATATGCAAGACTTTTTTTAAGTCCTAGTGCACTGCCTGCCGCCCTGTAGGAATCGTATTCACCTTCAGCAACCATTTGTTCGATTTTATGGCATATCCGCATTGCTTCAGAGACGTAGTTTGTATCATTTTTACTTGCTGATTTGCTGGTGTAGGGTAACGTCCGTTTTACTACTCCAAAATCAAAAACAAATAAACTTTCATCTATTTCTATCCATGGTGTAGCCTTTATCTTTTTCGTCGCAATTTCTACGAGCTTCTGTTTGTCTTCCAAGTCTTCTTCGATTAATTCTAATAAGGGTAAGTCAGTAGTATAAGTAGCAAACTCTGTTCGCGTCAGAGCAGTCACATAGAAAACTCCCATACTTGACAGATCAGCAATTTGAGCTGTTTTTCCCATTGCTCGATCGCAAACTAATGGAACTCCCTTCATCCAAGATACTGATTTAATTGACTCAATCATATCAGTCATTGTAATAGAATCATTTTGATTACCAATGATTACATCCCATCTAATTGGAAATCCATCTTCGTTACACAACAATACGATGCCGATTTTCTTTCGTAATAACCCTTCCTTAGTTTTTCCCATTTCCGCTAATGAAGGTCCTTGTCCAACAAACCAAGTATCCGTTACATCAAGAAACACAGTTGCAAATGCACCTTTTCTTTCCCTATAAAGACGGGTGAGCTTAGCCATTAGCTGAAAATTTGCCCGTTCAATAAGCTCTAGTGCACGATGGATCCGAGTGTTGTTGAATGACACTGGGTTAATTGACAATAACTCCGGCAATGATGTTCTTGGAAACCAACGCGTAGTTGAAAGCTTTGAACCAGGATCAGTGCATCGATGAGCTACTAAAATAAAAATAATTTTACCAGGATCAACTTCTTTACGATTATCTGCAAAGAGTTCTTTTGACATAATTTCATCGAGTCGCCATTCTTGCCACAATTCGAAAAGCACAGCAATATCTAGAAAAGCCAAATTCTGTCTTGGCTTGAGATAGTCGTTCTTTTGCTTCGTAAGCGTAGATTCCTTAACAACGACTGTTTTTCCCGTTCGTGATGCCTCAAAGGCACTTCTGAGATTTTCAAACTCCAACTCGGACAGCTGTCCTAGATTGCTGAGTACCTTCACAGTCGGCATCCCGTCTTTTGATCGTCGAAAGCTTTCAACGATTTGCACATATGTGTAGTGTTTGTTTTTTCTTTTGACCGACGTTTTTCTAAGGTGCATGTGTAATCTCCGTATGTTGTATCTACATTAAATTAATGTAGATCTTTTATAAAGTCAATTTGTAAATTTATGTTGTATCTACATTATATTCTGCGAGAATCTATGAAATGCATTAGGAAGTTTGGTTTCATCGAGTTTTAGTTGGGGAGGGTGGTCAACTGCGGGTGAACGAAAAATTTTTTTGTTACATAGATACAATATTTATCTATATAATCTCTTAATATTATAAGGATATTTAGAGATTGAACGATAACAGAACAGGATGTTCCTACTATTTCAAAACATTATCAATTCCGCTTAATATAGCAGAGGGTGCGGGCAAAAGATCTGTCCAAGTTTCTGGCCGTTTTTTTTCAATTGCATGAGGATCTGCGATGGAATGTAGTGCTATTTTGGATGCTTGTATTGCTCTATCATTAATGGAGGAAGAAAAAATTAAACAGCCAAAAAACCTGTTAGTAAGAATTGTTT
>WJKT01000079.1 GCA_014728955.1 Candidatus Peregrinibacteria bacterium | reverse complement strand
TTATGTTGCCTTTCTCACGGAATAAACTCCCGAAGCTGAAGAGACATGATGTAAAATATCTGAAAACTGGGTAAAGTCTGCAACCTCAACATCAATTTCCCAAATAAATTTTTTCTGGGTTCGTTTTTGAATATGAAAATTCACAATAGAGGCCAAACTTTTATTGATATGCTTTGTAACATCTTTCATTACAGTCGTGGCCGGCGTTGTTTCAACAATAAGTCTCACCGTTCGGGAATCCTCATCAATCTGCCCCACCCATTGCGCAGTAGTATGCCGGTTAACATTGCTTTTTTGATATATAGAGCACTGTTTTTTATGAATGGTAATGGCATTTCCACGCGTAATATATGCCGCAATAGGTTGACCGAAAGCAGGCTTACAACATTGTGCCATTTTCACCGGAAGACCACGCTCTCCACCCACATAAATATATTTTCCTATATCACTTACCTTGCGCGACTTCACCTTTGTTTTTTGTGTTCCGTTTCGTGGCGCGGACGACAAGATTTCATCCGAGCTGTACATTTTTCGTATAACCGACGAAGCCAGCACAGACCCGCTCCCCACCTGACGTACTATCTCTTCACGTTTTTTTAATGGCAAAACAGTGTCATTCATGTTTTTCAGCGCAGTCAGTTTCGGATCAAGTTTCGGCTTCCCGATTTGTTGTAATTTTTTATTTAACAGTTCTTTTCCCTGTTTAAAATTTTCATCCTGATCAAAACTTCTAAAATACGTTTTAATTTTACTCCTGGCACTGCTTGTTTTTGCAAAAGAAAGCCACTCAAGTTTAGGCGAAGCATTAGACCGCGTAACGATTTCAATAACTTCACCATTTTGAAGCTCATACTGTAATGGAACAACGTTACCGTTTGCTTTTGCCATAACACATTTATTTCCTACATCAGTATGAACGGAATAGGCAAAATCAATGGGGGTTGACCCCTGAGGCAGATCCTTCACTTCACCCTGCGGCGTAAAAACAAAAATACGATCCTGAAAAAGATCAACTTTAAGTTCTTGCATAACATCTTCTTCGGCTTGATCATCCAAATGCATACTGAGCTTTGCAAGACTCTGAATCCAATCCATTTGTGCACGTTGTTTTTCAGCCAACGCCTTTTTGTCTCTCACCTGGGTTGAAGAACCTTTTGTCTCTTTATAAAGCCAATGTGCCGCTATCCCATATTCGGCTTCTTCATGCATTTTTTCGGTACGGATTTGTATCTCAACAGGCTCTTTATGGGAATGAGGAGCAAGACCTATAACAGTAGTATGCAAACTTTTATAACCGTTTGGCTTCGGGAATCCCACATAATCTTTAAAACGACCCGGAAGTGGCTTCCATTCGTTATGAAAATGCCCGATCAATTCATACAGATCCCCCACCGATTCGTTGCCATCCTCCTTTCTGTTAGTCGGCAAAATAATACGAACAGCAAAAATATCATGAATATCATCAATAGAAGTCTTCCCTTTTTTCTTTAATTTTTTATAAATGCTATAGGTGTTCTTATAACGACCGGCAACCGACGCATCAACCTGTTTTTCTTGAAGAAACTGTTTAACGGACTCAATAATATCATCAATGGCATTCTTCTTTTTTTTACCGAGTGTTTTCAGCTGCGCTTTAATATTATTGTATTCTCGCCTATTCAAATATTTAAAACATAAATCTTCAAGAATAGAACGAATCCGATATACACCCAATCGTGACGATAAAGGTACATAGATATCAAGTGTTTCTCGAGCCATTTTTTTCTGTTCATCGTCATCAAGCGCTTCAAGCGTTTGTAAATTATGTAATCTATCAGCAAGTTTAATTAATACAACACGTAAATCTTTTGCCATAACAAGAGCCATTTTCCGAAGCGTTTCCATTTCCGATTCCCCATGACTTGCGTTAATGGTTGCCATTTTTTCATAAGCGGAAACGAGCAGTGAAACATTTTTGCCAAAAAGAGACGCAATCTTCTTCAATTGCTTTTCGGAATAATGAGGAATTTCATGCAGCAACGCTGCGATTAACGTTTCCTCATCAACTTTTAACGTTGTTAAAATTTTAGCCGTTTCGATAACATGAGATAAAACCGTTCCGCCCGATTTCCTGGTGTTATCACCATATGCTTTACGGGCAAAATCAAATGCTTTGCGTATATTATCTTCTTTAACGGCATCGGTATACTCCTCAACCCGCCGCATTAATGATGACAGTTCGTGTTCCATGGTTTAGAGAGAATCAACGAAAACAACTATCATTATTTTATACAAATAATGGCAATAAGTATACGCTCATTTATTTTTAAAACAAGTCGCTCTCTTCGATAATCAAATCTAGATCCGATCCCTTGATATCAACAATCTGCACTCCTTCTATTAATGCTTCACGATTTAATTTCATATCTTTTATACGAGCGTCCATATTGGCAAGCGCGGTATCAAACAAGCTGGAAACTTTATTAAGCGCATTGTAGTGAGCCTTTAATTCAACTTGTCTTTTAGAAACTTCAATAAATGAATTGAGCAGATCATTGGATTTATTGCCTTCCAACTGCTCCAACGAAACAAAAAAATCTTCTTCAAGTTGCTCTTTTTGCGTTGTCACCGAATTAAACTGCACCTTAATAGCATCTTTTTCTTCATTAATCGATCGATATGTTTCCATCGATTCCTGATAAATATCTTCCAAATCAATCATGTGCACCTGCAAAGCCTCTTCCCTATCGGAACTGTTATCAAGCAATTGATGTATATCCGTTGAAAAAGCATTGTGTAATCGCAACAAAACATTCATATAACTTCCTATTCTATCGGTATAAATCGGCGCCGTTGTTTCAAGTCCCGTTAAAAAGAGTGTTTTAATAGCATCGGGAGCGCCGGTATAGATAGGCTTGTCGTCACCGCTTACCAGTGCCGTTTCCACACTTTCTTCAAACTTATCACGGGAGGTACCCTGATTTTCACCTGCAACAAATGTAGCCTCAAGCTCTTTTGTTGTTTCGCGATCGGATTTCTCCTCGTCGGGTTGTTCTTCAGAAGGGATCTGCTCTTCAACCTGCGGCTGTTCGCCACCAAACAGTCCGGTGATCCCCGAATAAATACGGCCGGGCACATTAAAGAAAAAGAGTGCGGAAATAAGTGCGATAACCACACATCCTCCAAGGGCATACCGAACGATAATACCTATTACTTCTTTCTTTTCCAAGTCGTCTTGAGGCAAATTCGGTGGAGGGATCACCTCTCCTTCTCCCGGCTTTACTTCATCTTGTTGTTTTGTTTCATTGTTCTCGGAAGGAGGCTCTTCAGTCGCCTTTGCTGCAGCACCCACCGCTCCACCCGCAGCTGCGGATACTTCCGGTGTCGGTGTTTTTTCTTCGGACTTCTTCTCTTGTAATTCTTTTTCCGTCTTTTTATGATCTTTTTTTATTTCATTTTTCAATTGATCCCATTCAGCGGAATTCTTTCCGTTTTGCTTTTTTTTCGATTCAGGAGAAGCATCGGTAGCAGCTTTCTTTTTTTCATCAACAGATCCCAAATTAACCCCCTGAGTCCCCTCCGGTTGTGTAGAAGGCTGTTGTTTTTTATTTGGCAACGGTTTATTGCCTAATGTTTCTATCGTTAAAGCTTGATTATCGGCATCCTGCTTTTTTTTCTGTGGCTGCAACTGTGACTTTTGCTTTGCCTGAGATTGTTGCGACTGAGGCGCATTAGGTTTTGCCTGAGACGGTTTTTTACGAACTGGCTTTGCATTAATGGGAGCACCCTTTTTTACCGCTTTCTTCTTCTTTTGCTTTTTTTGAGCATTACCACTATTTCCGGTATTTTCAGCATTACCAATTTGACTTAAAACATTGTTTCCCGCTTGACCAGGCTTATTATTGCGCGGGCGTCTTTTTCGTCTTTTTTTTCTCGCCGCATTCGACTGCTTTTGATTACCGGCAGAACCCCCCTGTGAAGATGACGATGATTGTTTGTTTTGTTTATTTTGATTATCAGCCATAGAAGAATCGTTTATTTCTTCTTATTATAACACAAAACTCGCCTTTTTGGAACGGTAATACGAACCAAGCAAGCGAGTTTGTATAGATAGTAAAAACAATTATAGCTGTGATAGTGCTTCCATCGCTTCATTAAGACTGTTGATTTCAGCTCCATATCCGTATCCAACCACTCCAATGCCAAGTTGTGCAAGAAGTGCAGAAAGAATACCGAATGCAACAGCAACAATAATAATCGTAAAAATGGTATGTGTTGGATTAAGCTTTTTAACAACAGAAATAATTTTATAAGTTACCACAAGTAACCATATTCCCGTTACAAAACTAACCAGTTGCAAAAGGCCGGGCGCAACAGCCAACAACAAATATGGAATCATAATAATATAGCTGTACCCGATAACACGGAATAATTCTCCGAAGCTTCCTTTCCCTTTAAAAAATTGTGATGCAACAAAATCAGTGGCAAAAATCCACAAAAACATTGCAACAAGATAATAAACAAAGCTAAATAACAAATGTCCCACGGGCGGTCTCCATGCAGATCCCAGCATAAAATACATACCCAATCCCATCGAAACCGTTCCCATTAAAAGAAAAAGGAACGCCGCAGTTGCTGTTGTTTTACGACGAGCAATCTCATGCATTGTTTTTTCGTTCAGTTTCAAGATTTCAAGAGCATTCATAAATTCTTTCTTAAAATTGAATTTCCCGGGGTGCTGAATTTCCTTAAAAGTGCTGGCAGCATCATCAAGATGTTTTTTGAATTCTTTTTGCATGTCTTTATCATGCTTTTTGTGTTCGTTCATTGATACGGTGCTTTAAAGATTACATCAGGGTCATTGTACTGCATCGATCATAAGAAGTGAATAAAATTCTTCAATAAATACACCGTCTAGGCAAATGCAAAATGAATAGTAGCCTTCACTTTTGGCTTATTAATAGGTAAAATCTTTACGGTTTTCATTCATATATTACCTAACAATCAGTGTCATGAATCTACCTGGTTTTCTTGATGTGCCTACAATCGCAGTTATTGTGGCATTCATCGCCCTGGCGTATGCAATCGGCCTTATTATTAATGTGCTATTACAAGAGAGCGGGTCAAAGAAAATGCGTGAGATTGCCAAATCAATTCAAGAAGGTGCGGCAGCGTACCTTAACAGGCAGTCATTCACTATTCTCTTTTTTGCTATTTTAATCTTTTTGGTTTTAGCCTACACCATACCGCAAGGAGACTATAATAACGGGCTGTTACTTGCCGTTGGTTTTTTTGTAGGGGCGTTATTCTCCGTCTTGGCGGGATATATTGGTATGAGCGTTTCGGTTCGCGCAAATGTACGAACAACAAAAGCTTCTTCAAAGAGTTTACGAAAAGGACTTATGGTCGCATTTAAAGGAGGAGCCGTAACAGGACTTTCCGTGGTAGGGCTTGCCTTGCTCGGAGTTGCCGGCTTTTACGTTATATTCACCAAAATGATGGGTGTTCCAACCGATCAAGCTCCAAACCTTCTTCTCGGATTTGGTTTTGGTGCCTCGTTAGTATCACTCTTTGCCCGTGTAGGTGGTGGTATCTTCACAAAAGCTGCCGATGTTGGTGCTGATCTTGTTGGAAAAGTTGAAAAAGGAATTCCGGAAGATGATCCAAGAAACCCTGCAGTTATTGCAGATAACGTTGGTGACAATGTTGGTGATTGTGCCGGCATGGGAGCGGATCTTTTTGAAACATACGCAGTAACATTAATTGCTGCAATGATTTTAGCGGCTTCAACATTAACAACAACGCTTGGGGTAAATGGTATTGAATATCCTCTTGCACTCGGTTCAATTGCGGTTATCGCCTCAATAATCGGGACATGGTTTGTGCGACTCGGCAAGAAAAAGAAAAACATTATGACTGCGTTATATCGCGGTATGATTGTTACAGGACTCTTATCGGCTGCCGGATTTTATTTTGTTACCGATTGGATGATTGGTGATATTCATATTTTTTATGCAGCTGTTGTCGGTCTTGTCGTGACTCTATTTGTTAATGTTATTACGGAATACTACACCTCAACAGAATACAAACCGGTAAAGAAAATTGCTAAATCATCTGAAACGGGAGCAGGAACTAATATTATTTCAGGACTTGCAGTAGGCCTTGAAAGCACATTCCTTCCCGTAATTTTAATTGTCACCGCTATTATTGTTGCATACTTTTTCGGTGAAGCGTCTATGGCGGAAAACGGTATCTACGGTATTGCTATCGCAGCTGTTGCCATGCTTTCTACAACCGGCCTTGTTATCGCGACAGATTCATACGGACCAATAACAGACAACGCAGGTGGTATCGCGGAAATGGCAAAACTACCGGCGAAAGTACGAAAAAATACCGACACACTTGATGCTGTCGGAAACACAACAAAAGCGGTTACTAAAGGGTACGCTATTGGTAGTGCGGCACTTGCTGCTCTGGTCTTATTCCAAGCATATACGGAAGAACTTGCAAAAGCGACACACGAAGAATTTATTTTTTCACTTTCAGATTATCGCGTTCTTATAGGACTGTTTATTGGAGGTCTTCTCCCCTTCCTCTTCTCTTCATCATTAATGGAGTCGGTAGGAAAAGCAGCAAATCAAGTAGTAGTGGAAGTACGAAGACAATTTAAAGAAATAAAAGGAATTATGACCGGAAAAGGACAACCGGAATATGGAAAATGTGTTGATATTGTAACCAAAGCAGCACTAAAAGAAATGGTATTCCCAGGCATTCTCGCCGTTTTAGCACCAATACTTGTTGGTGTCTTTTTAGGACCTCTCGCCCTCGGCGGACTACTTGTCGGTGTTATTGTTGTAGGCTTTTTAATGGCTGTCAGCATGTCAACCGGTGGTGGTGCATGGGATAACGCTAAAAAATATATCGAAGACGGGAACTTTGGTGGAAAAGGATCTGACGCACACAAAGCTGCCGTTGTTGGTGATACGGTTGGTGATCCCTATAAAGATACTGCAGGGCCTGCACTCAATGCGTTGATTAAAGTTATCAACACTATTTCACTTATAATTGCTCCACTAATTGCAGGATTAGTAATTTGGGGGTAATATAGTATCTTATTATTAGAGCTTAAATGTGCTCCTTATTATGACGGAAACAACTACAGATACAACAAAACAAGAAGCATTACTAAACGCTATCGAGGATGGACTTGCAGAGTTCATCCTCGGCGGCGGACCTAATCGTGAAACTGAAGCACGTGACGATAATACATTTTTTTGGCCCCTTAAAAAACTTCCCGAGGCCATACAAGTTGGTGACAAAGTCCATGTATCACTCGAACTTACAAACAAAGAACAACGCCAACAAGAGTTAAAGAAAAAACAAGAGCAGGAAGAAAAATACGCTGCAATGCGCAAACGACTTGAGGAGCTGGTCAATTAACGTTTATTCCCACTGAAGTCCGCTTTGGTAGTTAACCACAGATACCCAGGTTTTTCCACTTGCAAATACAAGTTCTTCGCCATTTTCATCATAGAACGTGTAGGGCGAATGTGTTTCCGGACGCTTCCATGTCCCCGGGATAACCTTTCCATCTCTAAATAAATACATATCTCCGCTCCCTTCGGTTTTCATATATAACCGTCCCACTTCGTCTGTCGGATAATAATTGGTTATTAATACAACAACATTAGAGGCCGTTATCTGTTTCTCGCTACCATGATCTATATGCGGATCACCATCCTGGAAACGCTCATACACTCCCGTGTCTTCATCGTACTCATAACGAACAAAGTATTCGGGAAACGGATAATAGATATGTACTGTTTCAGCATTATCCGCACTATCATCAGATAGATCTCCAAATTCGAAATAAGGATCCTCAAGAGGTTTATCCCATCCTCTATCATTCATAAGCTCACGTAACTCATCTATGTTGGTAAACAGATTATGAGGAGCAAAGTAAACATAATCACGCGTAAAATATTTCAGCCCACCTTCAAGTGCAAGTCCGTCCAAATCAAAAACATGACCACTTGAATATATAGTTGAAAGCCCAAGTTCGCTACCACCAGCATGTGCAAGAGCGCTATCAAATTGCTCCGCCCATCGTACAAAATAAGGCCGTGCAGAACGAACCGGCCCAACACGCTCCGTATCCTGATATGGATAAAACGCTAAAAACCGTGTAATTCCGCCTTCAGCCTCAGCTTCAAACACCAAACTTGCTTCTTCAAGACCGGCCATTTGTCTTCTGGATTCTGTATGATTTTCAATAATAACCGCAATCATACGTTCTTCCTCTTTCTCTATCACCGTATTATCTATATATGAATGTATTTCTTCCTCTTCTTCTTCAACAGGCTCTATACGTTCCTGTTCTTCTTCACGCACCGGCTCTTCAGGTTCGGGTTCCGGCAAAGCAAATACGGAAGCCCACACTACGGTAATCACAATAACCAATAGCAGAGCGACTCCTCCAATAATAAGGTATAGGCGTTTCTTTTTATCCATGAGAATGGGGTTTAGCCTTCAGCTTTTTCTCCCTCTTCTTTTTTCTCACCTTCTCCTCCTTCACCTTCAGCTTTTTCTTCACCTTCTTCTCCTTCAGCACCTTCCTCTCCTTCAATCATTTCTTCATCTTCAATATCTTCTTCTTCCTCTTCTTCTTCAGCACGTGGTGCAGCAACCGAAGCAACGGTTAATTCAGGCTCATCAAGCACTTCAACTCCTTCCGGCAAGTCTAAATCTCCGATATGAATAGCACTATTAAAGTCTTCAAGTTCAGTGATATCAAATTCGATAGAATGCGGAATAATTTTCGCCATACATCGAACCGTTATCATATCACGCGTCTGTAATGTTCCACCAAGCTCTTTAACCGCCATTGATTCTCCAATAGCAACAAGCGGTACTTCGGTAGTAACTTCTTTATTAAGATCAACAAATTTAAAGTCAGCATGAATAAAGCGGTCAGAAACCGGATCGTGTTGTACATCATGTACAAGCACATTAACCGATTTTTTACCGTCAATTTCAAGTTCCAAAACCGTATTCCATCCGGCTTTATCAAAAACTTTTCTAAATGTCTGATAATCAACCATTAAATGCTGATTTTTCTTCCCTTCTCCATAAAAAACAGCGGGGAGCATATCGTCATTTCGTATATCTTTGGCAGAAACATCATCTTTACGTGACGTCACTTCAAGTTTAACAGTATCCATAACCTATATATATTATTTTTAAAAACAGCGTGGAAAGTCTATCTAAAAAAGTCTCAAAGTGCAAGTGAAAGTACGAATTCTTGTGCTTTTGAATGGAAGGCGGTATCATGCATTTTGCGTAGTAATCTTAACAGCTGAAAGCATGAATAAATTTAAAGATTTGTACAAACTGCAAAAACAGGCAAAAGACATTAAGAAAAAGCTTCAAAATACACATATAGAAGCTGAGGTTGAAGGCATAACCGCCGTTGTAGACGGACAACAAGAAGTGATCTCGGTAAGCATTAGTGATGATGCGTACAAAAACAAGAAAAAAGTTGAAAGCAATCTTGTTAAAGCTTTAAATAAAGCAGTTAAGCGGTCCCAACAATACGGTGCCGAACAAATGAAAGATGTTATGGGAGATATGGGACTTGGTGGCGGACTGCCCGGCTTACAATAATATCAATCCTCTATGAAAAGACATTCATCTCTTATGCGACGGTTTTTAATGACGTGTATTCTCGCCCTGCTCCTTGTAGGAGGTTATGTATGGTATACCGTATACACCCCGATTAATACTCAAACTCCTCAGGAAGCTTCTCTTGTTATTAAACGTGGCACATCACCGAAACAAGTGGGAACAATGCTTAAAGATAATAATATTATTCGTTCTGCGCTCAGTTTTTACGGTTATGTGCGACTTACCGGTGAAGATAAAAATATTACCGCCGGAAGATTTACGGTAAACCAATCAATGTCTATTCCCGATATCGTTCACGAGCTTACCGTGCCGGTAGCAAGTGAAGCGGCCGTTACTATACAGGAAGGATTAACAGTACGTGACATCGATGCTACCTTAACCAAACAAGGGCTTATTACCAGTGGTGAATTTGAGCAAGCAGTACAACAATTTGATAACTACGATTCATATCCGTTTATCGATAGAGCAATCGCGCATACACTCGAATTTCCTTTAGAAGGATATCTCTATCCGGACACATATTTTGTTGATGGAATTGAGTTTAATCCGCATGAATTAATCGAAAAAATGCTCGACAATTTTGAAAACAAGTTTGATTCGGTTCAAAATGTATTTGATGCACAAGACCGTTCAATGCACGACATTATTACCATGGCTTCCATTTTGCAAAAAGAAGTACGAACACCGGAAGATTACAATATAGTCTCAGGTCTGCTTTGGAAAAGACTTGATAGCAACTGGCATATTGGAGCTGATGCAACCATTTTGTATATCACAGGGAAAAATACCATTTCCGCTGAAGATCTAAAGTTGGACTCCCCTTATAATACCCGCTTACACGTTGGCATGCCCCCGGGGCCTATATGTAATCCCGACATCGAACACATCAAAGCTGCCATAACTCCGGAAGACAGCGATTATTGGTACTATCTTACAACGTTAGATACCGGCGAAGTTATCTACGCCACAACAAACGAAGAACATAATGCAAACAAGGCTAGGTATCTTTACTAGAAGCCTAAAGGGCGGGATTTTCAGTAGCACCGGTATCCTCTACCGGCTCTTCATCCGTTACTTCTTCTTCCGGCTTGTTGTATGTAATAACAAAGGTTGTAGCTTCTTGTGTACCATCCGGTGCAATAGCCGTAACGGTAAAGTTATTCTCCCCCGGATCCAGATTGCCAAGTGATTCTTTTGCATAGTACACCCAGGTGGTATCTCCCGGTTCAAACGCCTGCAGAGTATAACCACTAACATTAATTTCTTTTGCGCCGGCAACCGATCCAACCACTTTCACATCTCCCACTTCAACTATATTAGAATCACCATCGTTATAACTTTCAACTTCAGGAGCAACTAACGGCCCGAGATCTAAATCTTCTTCTTCCGATTCATCTTCTGATGCTTCATCATCTTCTTCCAGTTCATCGGTTTGATAATTCACAATCAATTCGGTTTTTCCACTATGATCGTCCTCTTCGCCCAAGGCATAAAATTCATAGGTGTTCATGCCCGGATTAAGCGTTCCTGCTGCCTGTGAAACAGCAAAACTCCATTCCGTATTTCCCGGAACATATAAGTTGAGTTCATAGGTCTCTTCACCTTCATCAGAGGTAACATCAACCATCATTTTTTCTGTTTGTGCAACAGTTGTACCCCGAATAGTTAATGATGACTCCGGCGTTGCAAATGTTAACGTAGACGGCACTGTTATTTCAGGTTTCGCCAAATCCCCTTCTTCAAGATCAACTTCTTCTGTTGCAGCATCATCTCCAATAGTCGGATCATATGTACCGCTATTGATTGAAAAATCAGTTGGATGCTGATCTTCAGCCATATTCCACTTGTAAAAAGAACTTCCTCTAAAATCATCTGAAAGTGCATCAATAACCGACGGCATCGTACGATCTGCATATGAATCAAGGTCATCGTCGGTAATAACGGCTTGCTGACCTACGCCAATATTCAGCGTTTCCACTTTTCTCATCTCACCATCTTCTTCAATCATAATATCCGCAAGTATATCACCTTTAATAACACGCACAGCTTCCCGATCATCCATTTGTTCAACTTCATAAATGGTAGAAAGCGTTTTAACCATAGTATGATCGGTTGAAACCGTGAACTTCACCGGCACATCCGACTGATCATTATTATTTACCCATATTTTCCCTTCGAGCAATTGAATATCTATTTCATATCCTTCACCGCTTTTTCGTATATTAGAAAGCGTTACTTCACTCTTTTCATCCATACGCACATAATGGTCCTCAAAAAGCTCTATAACAACTCTCCCGCCATTTTGTGTTTTAATCGAATCCTCCTGTAAAAGCCGCGTACCATTATAAACGCGTTCCCATTCACCAGCTCCCCACGGAAGAATTTTGGCATTACCCTGTGCAACATATACATAAATATCGTTTTCTTCTTCAGATCCCTGAATGGTATTCCATAATTGATATCCAAGCACAACAATAACGCCTGTACATATCATAATAAGAAACGGCAAAATATAATCGATAGGTCTTTTGCGAGGTATTCGAGGCATAATACTATTTTTAATAGTCTAAAATGTCTTTTCCAAAAAAGACACCGTTAGTATAGAAACGCTTGCTATAAATGTAAAGTTGATTACACAATCTTGGACACAATTTTTACTCGGCATTAAAAGCCCATCTCTTTTTTTAATGCAGTAACATCACGAATAAGTCGATGATCTTTTTTTAAACGATCTTCAATAGAGTTGTATGCATGTAAAACTGTTGTATGATTTCGCCCACCGAAATACTGACCGATTTTTTCATATGAATGATCGAGTTCCCGCCTAATTAAATACATAGCGATTTGCCTGGCAACCATAATATCTTTTTTCCTTACCGGGCCGATGACGTCATCTTTGGTAACATGAAAGTAATGCGCCACCGTTTCAATAATCTGATTCATGGTTTTAACCTGTTCCACAGGCCCATGGGCAGCACTCTTTCTATGGATTTGATGTATTTTATGCTGAGATCGTAATATTGACGCAACCAATTCGATTGTTGGTGCTTTTTGATTGAGTGTTGTCTGAGAAATAACCTGCATAAGAACGCCGATGAGATCTCGTACATTACTTTCAATATTAAAAGCTATACATTCCAACACTTCCGGATCAATAACGGCTTGTAGTTGCTGAGCTCGCTGCTTTAAAATAGCACATCTCGTTTCATAATCCGGCGGAAGAATTTCCACAACGGTTCCCATCCCAAAACGCCCCTTTAATCGCTCTTTAAAGCCGTCCAAATCACGAGGAGGACTGTCGCTACTTAAAATAATCTGCTTGTTATTATCGTACAAATCATTGAAGGTATGAAAAAATTCCATCTGACTCATATCTTTGTTTTCCAAAAACTGCACATCATCAAGGATAAAGCAATCAACCGTACGATATTTGTTTTTAAATTCTTTTGTCTTCCTTCGGCCAATGGCTTCAATAATTTCATTGGTAAACTGTTCCGCCGTCATATAAATGATACGAGCATCGGGATGCGACTGCAGAATTTCACGACCGGTTGCTTGCAGTAAATGTGTTTTTCCAAGTCCGACACCGGAAAAAACATATAAAGGATTATAGATTCCGCCCGGCATATTGGAAACAGCCAAACACGCAGCATGTGCCAACTTATTATCTTTTCCTACAATAAAATTATCAAGCGTATGTTTTATACTTAACTTTCTACTCTTTAAGCCTTTCTTCCCTATATGAACTTCGTTTTTATTGCGTACTTTTCGAACACGTTTCGTATCTTCTTCTTCAAGTATGGAATCAAGCGACACCTTATGTATTGATCCCTTGTTGGTCAACGATGAGTGAACCTGAAACTCTATAGACTCTATAGTCGGATCAACTTCTTGAACCGCTTGCGTTATTTTTACTTTATACCTGTCTTGCACCCATTTTTTAGCAAATGGGGTTGGAAATCCTATGATAATCGTATTGTCGTTTCTATCGATAATACCAGTATCGGTAAACCAGGTTTTAAACAGAGGAAGTTTTATAGTCGGCTTAAGC